>CAJWVP010000011.1 GCA_913048145.1 uncultured Rhodospirillaceae bacterium | reverse complement strand
TTAATGGCCCAGCGATCATCACCGAAGCCACCGCGACCACCGTCATCGAGCCTGGCTGGCAGGCCGAGTTGACCGCCATCGGCGATTGCGTTTTGACCCGCGTCGTCGCCCGCCCACGACGGGAAGCCATCGGCACCCAGGCTGATCCGGTAATGCTGGAGGTATTCAACAACCTGTTCATGTCCATCGCCGAACAGATGGGTGCGACGCTGGCCAATACGGCGTACTCCGTGAACATCAAGGAGCGCTATGATTTCTCTTGCGCCATCTTCGCCCCGGATGGATCGCTGGTTGCGAATGCACCGCACGTACCCGTGCACCTTGGCTCCATGGGCGCATCCATCAAGACCGTGATACGCGAGAACACGGGCAAGATGAAGCCGGGCGACGCTTACATCATCAACGCGCCATACAACGGGGGCACGCACCTCCCCGACGTGACGGTGGTCAGTCCCGTCTTCGATGCCAACGGGAATGGGATCATCTTCTACGTAGCGTCGCGCGGCCATCACGCCGACATCGGCGGACGCACACCGGGCTCGGCGCCGCCGGACAGCATCTCCATTCACGAGGAAGGCGTCCTAATTGACAACTTCCTGATGGTCGAGGACGGCATCCTCCGCGAGAAAGCAACGCTGGAGTTACTCGCGTCGGGCGAATACCCATGCCGCAATCCGGACCAGAACATGGCCGACCTGGAGGCCCAGGTCGCCGCCAACAACACGGGCCGGTTCGAGGTAATGAAGATGATCGACCAGTTCGGTCTGGACGTGGTGCAAGCCTACATGCAGCACGTCCAGGACAACGCCGAGGAAAGCGTCCGTCGAGTCCTCGATAAGCTGACCGACGGAGAATTCATCTATCCCATGGACAACGGATGCGAAATTCAGGTGAAGATCACGGTTGATCACTCGGCCCGCGAGGCTGACATCGATTTTACCGGCACCTCGCCCCAGTATCACGGCAACTACAACGCGCCGACGGCCGTGTGTCTGGCTGCCGTGCTCTACGTCTTCCGCTGCCTGGTCAACGACACGATCCCCTTGAACGAGGGGTGCCTAAAGCCGCTCAAGGTGACCGTGCCAAAGAGATCAATCATCTCCCCCGAATACCCGGCCGCCGTGATCGCTGGCAACACGGAGGTGGGCCAATGCATCACCGACGCGCTCTTCGGCGCACTGGGCACGCTTGCGTCCTCCCAGGGAACCGTGAACAATTTTGTCTACGGTAACGACGTCTACCAGAACTACGAAACAATCTGCGGCGGGACCGGGGCCGGCCCGGATCACCCCGGGGCAACCGCCGTGCACAGCCACATGACCAACACCAAGATGACCGATCCGGAAGTCCTGGAACAACGCTTCCCCGTCCGGGTCGACAGCTTCTCCATCCGCCACGGTTCCGGTGGCCAGGGCAAGTTCCCGGGCGGCGACGGCATCGTCCGCAAAGTTACTTTCCTGGAGGATATGAAGGTGACCTTGCTGACCAGCCACCGCCACACGGACCCCTATGGGCTCGACGGGGGTGAGCCAGGTGCGCGCGGTCGCAATGCGGTGCGCCGCACGGATGGGCGCGTTGACGAACTGCTCGGCAACGACGAGACGGACATGGCGCCCGGCGATTGCTTCATCATGGAAACGCCTGGCGGTGGCGCCTATGGCGCGGCGGAGGGCTAACGTCGCCGGACCGGCGTGGTTTCATTTTGGGGAAATTCGCCAGCTTGCGGCCAACATAATAACGACAATCAGAACGCGATCCACCGTCGTTCAATCCAACCTCCTAACCGGCCTGAGCAACGCCATTGCCGTCATCTTCATCTGGCTTGGCTTTATCGTCTTTTCGCGCCATGGCGTCACCTCCAGCCTGACCGCCTAAGACGTGACGGGATTCCGGTTCATGGCGGTGAATTTGACCGTCCTGCTATTCGCGTGGGCCTGGTGCTCCCGGAACATGTCCGTGAAAGCCGACATCGCAATGGCCGTCTACGATTCGGGAGTTATCTATTCGGTACTCATGTAGTTCGGACTGACGGACGCCTCGGCGGGCTTGGCGATGGTCGCGCTGGCTGCTTCGGCCTCCGTTAACATGGCGCTCACCTTTTCCTTGGAGCGCGGATTATGTGCCAACGTCAGGCTGGAAAAACTATGGCCTTCACTGCACGCCAAGCAGATATCTTCGCCGAGCGGCCTGCGACCGTAAAGGCCTAGGATGATGCCACCCAATTGGAAGAAGGTGATCTGGTCGTTGGAGTTCGCGGCCGAGCGCTACCAACCCAACCTTTCATAGAAGGCCGTCGAGATGCTCAGATCGTTGACGTCGAGGGAAACGAGACTAAAGCGCTGTTACACGACCCCTCACCCACACTTCGAGTAGCCGCAGGAGGTACAGGTGTCGCAGCCTTCCTGGCGGATCAGGCTCGGCTGGCCGCACTTGGGACATTGGCGGAACAGGGACGACGCGCCTGAGCCCTGACCCTTGTTGCCACCAACCTCTTCCGCACCACCGCCGCCGATCGCTAGGATCTGCGCCTCGGCGGCGCTGGGGTCGGCCAATTCGCCGGGCGACTTCAAAAAGCCGATGTCAATCAAATGGGTCTCGATGACGCCGCCCAGGGCTGCCAGCAGCGAGGGCACGTACTTGCCCTGCATCCACTGTCCGCCGCGCGGATCAAACACAGCTTTCAATTCCTCAACCACGAAGGAAATGTCGCCGCCGCGCCGAAACACGGCCGAGATCATCCTGGTCAAGGCGACGGTCCAGGCGAAATGCTCCATGTTCTTGGAGTTGATGAAAATCTCGAAGGGCCGCACTCGCCCCGAGTCATCGACGATGTCATTAACGGTGATGTAGATGGCGTGATCGCTTTCCGGCCATTGCAGCTTATAGGTCTTGCCGGGCAGCTCTCCAGGCCGGCCCAAGGGCTTGTAAATCTGATGAACGACACCGCCCGTGTCGCCCGACCCCCTGGCAGCCGTCTTCTTAACCGGGCTTTCCAAGGGCAGTTCAGGCTCATCATCGTTGGTCACCTTCTTCGCCACGCCGGCCTCCAGGACGGCGCCTGTGACGTCGTTTGGACGGTACGTCGTGCACCCCTTGCAGCCGATGTCGTAGGCCTGGACGTAGACGTCTTTGAAGTCATCGAATTCAATGTCCTCAGGCACATTGATGGTCTTCGAGATAGAACTGTCGATGAATTTCTGCACGGCGCCTTGCATGACCAAGTGGTCATGGGGGCTCAGGTCCTGCGCCGAAACAAAGGCATCAGTCAGCGGCGCATTCTCCCCTTTCAGGCGCTTAAACAGACGATAGGCGTAGTCGGAAACTTGCTCTTCGCGCCGTTCGCCGTCGGGCATCAGGACGTGGCGGGTGTAGGTGAAGCTAAAAACGGGCTCCAGCCCGGACGACACGTTGTCAGCAAACAGGGAAATCGTTCCCGTAGGCGCGACGGAGGTCAGGAGCGCGTTGCGGATCCCATGTTGGGCAATGGCGTTCCTCACATCGTCGTCTAGGTTCTGGATGGTTTCGCCGGCCATGTACTTGTCCTTATCTAACAGGGGAAAGGCGCCCTTCTCCTTCGCCAGATCCACGGACGCCAGATAGGCGGCCCGCTGCAATCGGCGCATCCAGGTCTCGGTAAGCTCGACCGCCCGGGCGCCGCCGTAGCGCGCACCGCACATGATCAATGCGTCGGCCAGTCCGGTGACGCCAAGGCCGATACGGCGCTTCGCTTGGGCCTCGTGGCGCTGGACTTCCAGCGGAAAATTGGAAACATCGACGACGTTGTCCATCATCCGGACCGCCGTGGTGACAAGGCCTTCCAGGGCGCCCAGGTCGATATGGGCGTCATCCTCAAAGGGCGCATTGACCAGCCGGGCCAAGTTGACCGATCCCAACAGACACGCCCCGTAGGCCGGCAGGGGCTGCTCGCCGCAGGGGTTGGTACCGTGGATAGTCTCACAGTAGTTAAGGTTGTTGCGCGCGTTGATGCGATCGATGAAGATCACGCCCGGTTCGGCGTAGGCATAGGTCGCCCGCATGATCTTGTCCCAGAGTTCACGCGCCGGCAGACTTTTGTATGTGGTGCCGCCGAAGGTCAGTTCCCAGGGCGCATCGATCTTCACCGCCGTCATGAAGGCATCCGTCACCAACACCGAGAGGTTGAACATACGAAGCCTACCCGGGTCCCGCTTGGCCGCGATGAAGGCCTCGATATCGGGATGGTCACAGCGGAGAACCGCCATCATGGCTCCGCGGCGTGAACCGGCGCTCATTATGGTCTTGCACATAGCATCCCAGACGTCCATGAAGCTAATTGGCCCAGACGCATCCGCACCCACCCCCTTAACCGGCGCGCCCTTCGGGCGAATGGTGGAGAAGTCGTAGCCAATGCCACCACCCTGCTGCATTGTCAGGGCTGCTTCCTTCAGTCCGCCGAAAATACCGGCCATGTCATCGGGCACGTCACCCATGACGAAACAGTTGAACAAAGTTACGTCCCGGGCAGATCCCGCGCCCGCGATGATACGGCCCGCCGGTAGGAACCGGAAATCAGCCATAGCATCAAAAAATCTTTGTTCCCAATGTGATGGCTCATCTTCACCTGCCACCAGGGCATGCGCGACGCGGCGCCAGGTGTCGACGATAGTTTTATCCACAGGCTGGCCATCGACGCCTTTGAAGCGGTATTTCATATCCCAGATCTGCTGGGAGACGGGCGAAAGGTCGACCATCCAGAATCCTTTATTTGAACAAATTTAATATTATTTTGCATAATTCTGGGACCAGAGGCGTAGAAGCGCCGTCAAAAACCCAGATAAAGCATGATTTCCTTTTCAAAGTAGGTGGTTAGCATATTGCCGTCAACCAATTTGTTCTCTTTATGTTTCCACATTTTGATGTGATGTACGGCGATTAAAACAACACTGACTTTTCGCTTTGAGGTCAATAACTTGCCGGAGAAACGTAACATCACGGACAAGTTATACACAAAATTATCCACAGCCTCGCCTAGTCTATGCCGGCCTAATCAGTTCGCTGCCGAGGCCGCGCGCTGTTCACCAGTACTAATAAAGAACTGCTTGCTGCGCAGTCGCACCCAAGCCATCAGGAACTTATTGTATTCGCTGATAAAGAGCGTCGCAGTCCCAGGCCACGCCCACCATTCGTCGTGCTTCACATGGTCGGGAAAAACCGGGTTGGAAACGATCCGCATATTCGGCATAGCCTGACGAAACTCCAACATACTGCGCGGCATGTGATAGGCGGCGGTCACCAGGCGCAACGACGAAATGCGATGGCGTGACGACCAGGCGGCGGTTTCGGAGGCATTCTCGATGGTATCGACGGCATTACCTATTCCGATCCGCGATTCCAGATCAGTAGGATTTCGCCGCGCCAGTTGCAGCAGCTTGCGCACATCCAAACCACGATAAACGCCGGAAACGAATAGCTTTGCCGCCAGGTCCTTATCCAACAATGCGAGGCCTTCGTTAACCCGCCCGCTGCCGCCAGTCAGCACGACGATGGCGCCCGTCTTGGACGTGGTGTCTTCCACCTGATCGGGAATATCACCAACAAACCGAACCAGACCAATGCCCCACAGGCCCGCCAGAAAAAGAACCAGCAAAAATAGGTTTAGACAGAACGACCCCTGAACGATCCCATTGCGCCGCCGCATGGACCTAGAGCATCCTGGCCAGGTTTTTGAGCACGGTGACCTTTGCCGTGGTCATGGCGATCAATGCCACGGAGACCGGCATGGCCAACAACAGGGCCCAATGCCAGGGACCAAATCCGATATCGGGCAACAAGCGCTCATCCAGACTAGCGGCCAGATGGGCCAACATCCAAAGCGTCGGCAAAGCCAGGACCAACCCCAGCAGCCCGCCGCGAATACCCAGGCCCAGGGCACGGCTGGCGAACTGGCGGGCGATGTACTCGTCGTGGGCGCCGATCAGGTGCAGGACCTCGATAGCTTCGCGGTGAATGGCCAAGCCGGTTCGGGTTGTGAATACCACCGTGCCGACCGTGGCCATGGTAATAAACAGGAGAACCACAAGCGCCAGGGCCTCAAAGGTCTCGATCATCCGCACAAGGCGGTCCAGCCAAACACGGTGATCATCAATCGCAACGCCTTTCACCCTCTCGCTGAGACGCGCGCCAAGGTCTCCCGAGGTAAAGTTCGTCGCCTGCTTGAGCTCCACGTCGATCAGACGCGGCAGCGGCAAATCGCCCTTCTCGGTACTCGGACCCACCCAGGGTTCCAGTAGACGAATAAGGCGCGTTTCATCCAAGGCGTCATATCGAGCCACCTCTGGCGCTGTTGCCAAGACCGTCAGCACCTCGTTAAGCCGCGCTTCATCAGCGGCGGCGTCGTCGGTAGGCACGATCTGGACCGTGAGGTTCCCTCGAACGCCAACGTCCCACCGTGACGCCGTGGCATTGAGAACGAGCATACCGGCAACAGCCAGAATGGACAGGAACACCATGAAGGCTATCAACCACGGCAAGAAGCGGCTGTGTTCATCCTTGTCCAGCGGCAGATCGGAGCGCCCCGTCAGAATCACAAATAGCTCTCCACACCGGACGCATTGTCATAAAGGTCTTCTTCTCCGGCTGCCACCCGGCGCGAATCGGGGTGCTGATTTTGTATATCCTCGGCCTCAGCGGCCGTTTCCACCGACGCGGCCACCGCCGCTTCGGCCTCGGCGCGGCCGGGGATAATGGCCAGCCGCCCGTCCGTAAGCTGGAGTTGCGAATACCCCAATCGTTCTACCAACTGCTTGGAGTGAGTGGCAATGATGACGGACGTACCCAACCGGTTCAATTCCTCGAACAAATGGATCAGCCGAAGACCCATCTGGTCATCAACATTGCCCGTGGGTTCGTCAGCCAACAGCAGACTGGGCCGTGAGATCACCGCGCGGGCGATTGCCACGCGTTGCTGTTGACCGCCCGACAGGGTCGGCGGTCGGGCTTGCATGTGGTCCTTCAAGCCCACCCAAGCGAGCAGTTCTGTCACATGACGGTCCACATCCTTACGCTTCGCGCGTGCCACCCGCATGGGGAGAGCGACATTGTCGAACGCCGATAAGTGATTGAGTAACTTGAATTCTTGGAAAACCACTCCGATTTGTCGACGCAGCGCCGACAGGTCATCCCGGGGCGTGGAGGCAATCTCATGGCCAAATAGGGAGATATTCCCACGGGTCGGACGCAGGGCGAGATAGATCAATTTCAACAGCGATGATTTTCCAGCGCCACTCTCGCCCACCAGGAAGTGAAAAGACCCTGGCGCCAGGGCGAACGATACGTCCTTGAGCACCTCGCGACCCAGCCCATACCTGAGACCGATGTTTTCAAAGCGGACGATGGGCTCGTCATTCTCCGGAATCACGCTTCCTCCGCTTTCCGCGCCGGCGCGTTACAAAACGGCCCGCCTTCCGTTTCAAGACATCTGCACCATGCCATGGGAGGGCCTCATCCGTCCAGGATATCTGTGTGGCGGAATCGGAAACTGCTGAACGACCGCGCCGGGTTGCGTTCGATTCCTGCAAACCCTATAAATGGTGAAACTTTTTCGGGGTCCGGCGACACATGATCATTACCTGCCCGAACTGCGCGACCAAGTATAACGTACAACCGGCGCTCGTCGGAAACGGCCGATCGACCCGCTGCTACAACTGCGGGCACACATGGCATCAGGCACCCGTTGTATCGCCGCCGCCGCCACCCATGCAGCCGCTGCCGCTACCGCAGATACTCAACACGCAGGCCCCCACAGCTCCAATGCCAGTGCCGCAACACGAACGCATAACTGAGACAGAAGGTTCGTCGAATGATCCCGGTTCAGGCGGCAATTTCAATATTGCCGATAAAGATGATGCCACCAAAAATGCGGAAGATTTAAGTGACGAGGCGTCAGACACGGACCCCATTTCCCCCGCCGACTTGGACGATATGCTTGGCGTCGAAGAAGACGTAGGGTCCGTGACGTCGATCATGGATAGCGGAAATGATGACGAGCCTGACGCCGCCGGCATCGATATCGAGGATTTGCCCGATCCGGACCCAGTGCCAACGATGTACTCAGCTAACAACTCTAGCGACTCGAAGCCGCAGAAACGCAGCATCGGCAAGATCATCGGCATTGGTGTCGGGGTCTCCCTTATTGCCCTGTTAGCGGCCCTGTTCTTCCTGCGCGGCATGGTCATGGATCTGCTGCCGTTAACCAAAGGCATCTACGAGATGATCGGCCTGGACGAGAAAGCCGGCGCCGGGCTAAAGCTGAGCAAGCCAAAGATCGACTACGGCACGGATAAAGATAAACCCATACTGGTGGTCCAAGGCGTCATCACCAATGTGTCCGAAGATCCGCGGCCGGTTCCCATGATCAAAGTCCTTTTGCGGGATTCGGACAAGAACGACATCCAGACGAAGGTTGCCCCGCCGCTGCGCAACGAGCTCCCGGCCGGGGAACGGATGCGCTACAAGATCACCGTGGTCGAACCATCGCCGCGGGCACGCAGCATCGCCGTGATCTTCGCCAAGCCCGACGACGCTAAGGCCAAGTAAGCCGGCGCCCAGCCCCGCCACGCATCATCATCCCTTTGGCACGACGTCGTACCTCCGACACGGCGCCATGCCGACTGCCCGTGTGGATGTGCAAAATCGATTTAGCTTTTTTGATTTGCTTAGAACTGCCGCAGCAAGCGGTCGATGTATTCCAGCTCAAGTCCCGGACGGATCCGGTCACTGGACCTCAAGCGTAACTCATCCAGAATTTCCCGCGACCGTCGGATTTCCTGGCCGTCAGGTATCTTCACTGCACCATCGTCTAGCTCGCCATTGGCGCCTTCGCCGCGGCGCCGGCCGAAGGGATCGCGGTTCCCGGGAAGCTGTTCGCCCTGGCGACCAATGGACATGCCCTGCTCGCCATGCATGCGCCGCCCCAGCTGTTCGGCTAGACCTTCCGTAGCCTGACGCAACTGTTCCAGAGCCTCAGTCTGTTGCGGGACGGCGCCTGCACGGTCACCGCGGCCCAGCGATTGCCGCGCACCCTCCATGGCGGGGTCAGCCTTGCCCATGGCCGGCGGAATGCTGCCCAGGATCTCGTCCATCTGCAGCATCAGCTTGCCCAGCACCCGCCGCAATGCCTCCTGCTGACCAGCCATTTCATCGGCCTGACGGTCGCCCTGCTGTTGCTCCTGACCCTGTTGGCCCTGCTGGCCCTGTTGGCGCTGCTGACCTTGCTGGCCCTGGCGCGTAGAGTTTTGGCGGCGCTGCATGTCGCGGAACGTCAGGTCCAGGAGTTCCTGCTGACGTTTCGCCAGGTCACGCAAGTTCTGAAGCAGCTGGCGTCCCTGGCTCGGACCTCGCGGCTGACGGGCCGTCCGTGCGCCCCGGCGAAGGGCCTCCAGCATCTGGTTCAGCTGCGCCAACATCTGCTTACCCGCCTCGATGGAGCCGGTACTCATGAGCTCGCGGATCCGATCCATCATGCGCTGCAGGTCGCCGCTTTCTATCATCTGCGTGGACGGCATCTGGGGCATGTCCTGGAGCCCTTCGCGCTGCAGATGTTCGGCCAAGGCCCGTGTGTATTCATCCATGGCCTTCTGCAACTGGTCGATCAACCGATCCAATTCGCGTTTGGTCACGTTGTCGTTGTGGAGCGCTTCCATGATGCGGCGCTGCGCGACTTCCAAAACCCGATCGGCGATGGAGAACTCTCCGTCCTCAATGCGAAGCGCGGAATCCCACAATAACTTCTGAACGGCGCCAACGGATTTCGGGCTTTCGTCGTGCAGCAGACGCGAACGCGCAACCACCAGGGTCAGGAACACGACCGTATTCTCATAGAAGTGTGCCGGTCGTTTGGCGATCTGCTCTATGTCGCGCACCGCATCCAGGGCCGCCTTGCGTTCCGGCCGGTTCAATTTCTTGCGCGCCGCGATGATGGCGCGGGCCACGGGGTGATTGAAGGTCCGTTCTGGCAGGACAACGGCCACGGCGTCGCTGGTGCCTTTCTGGCCGGCCGCATCCGCCGCATCCAAAAGCAATTCCACCGATGTCCCCGCCCAAGGATGCGTCGTCAGGTCCTGGGATGACGCACCCTTGACGAGGGGTGTTCCCAGGCCCGGCACCGGCAGTCCTATCTTCAGTTCTTTGTTGCCGCCAGGCACAGGCCAGCCTTCGGGATTGCGGATAGTCATGGCCACCTTCGCCAACCCAAAGTCGTCCGTGGCCTCGAATTCCACGCGCAGTAGGCCGCGCCCCTGATTCTTGGGAGGCTGGGTAAATTCCACTTCCGGCGCGTGGTCGATCTGAATTTGCGCAGGCCACGATACGGCGACGCGGCCATCGACACTGACCGCAAGCGCCGGGGCGACAGCGTCGTCGGCCACGAAGGTGCCCTCAACGCGCGCGCCAGCTTCGGGCACGGCCGAGTCCAGCGCCTCGAATGCAGTTTCACGCTTGCCAACAACAAAGGCCGCCTGTTTGTCGCCTCGACTCAATTGCGCCAGGAATGTGCTGCCAACGGGCACGCGGATCACGGTTAGCTCGGCAGGGGTCGCCATCTCCCGCGCCGTCGTCGCGTCCGCAGATGTCATCTGCTTAGCGGCGGCATTTTCGAGGAAGATGGGCGCTAGGCCCGTGTAGGCCGGCGGCGTAATCCACAGATCGATGCTCAGACCCACTTCGCTGAACGTCGCCGGTTCCGGGATCAACGCGCGTTCCAGACGGGCGCGAGCATCGCCGATCCCGGCCGCTCCGGCAATTACCATAATCATCAGCAAGGCGGCCCGGAAACCAAATGGATCGCAGCGCGCCATGCCCGGTGACGGCAAGCTCACCCGCAACCGCGACAAAAGCGCTGCCATGCGCGCCTTGTGCAGCGTCCACAGTGCGTCGGCATCCGCCGGATGGGAAAAGGGCATATCGTCCAAGGCCTCCAACGGCCGGTGCGCCACGCCGCTGTCCGTTTCCACCCGACGCCGGGCACGGCGCTCGTCAACATGATAACCCCCTCTGACCAGGCCGCGGATGCTATACCCGAAGATACCCGCGAACATGGCCAAGGCCACGATGTGAAGCCAAAACGGCAACATGGGCAGGAAGTCCAACAGCGCCACCGCCAGGAACAAGCCGCACACGGCAAGGGGCGGCAACAGTCGAGGCCATATTTTTTCCCAAAACAAATTGAGCCAGGCAATCCGGATCAACAATCGGATCCGCCATTCGTTAAGCGGGTTCCGTTCGCGGGGACCCAGCGCGCCGGCCACTATTCGGCGCCTTCCGCGCGAATGGGCGGTTCGTCCCGAAGCCAGGCGGGGAAGCTTTCCAATCCAAGCATATCCTCTACCGTAAACCGACGCCGAATGACGGCGAATTCGTCACCGTTGACCAGCACTTCGGGAGCCAAGGGACGGGTATTGTATGTCGAACCCATGACTGCTGCGTAGGCCCCAGTGGTTCGAATCGCTAATAAATCCCCCGTGACCACCATGGGCAACGATCGGTCCTTGGCGATATAGTCGCCCGATTCGCAGATCGGGCCAACAACATCCATAATGACATGGGGTGAAGTCGCCGTCGCTTCAAACACGGGCACGATCTCGTGATACGCGCTGTATAGCGTCGGACGGATCAGATCGTTCATGGCCCCGTCGATGATGCAAAACCGCTTCGCCAACCCTTCCTTGACGAACAGTACGCGGGTGACCAGAACGCCCGCGTTCCCGGTAATGACGCGGCCCGGCTCGAACGTCACTTTGACGTCCAAATCTCCCACCACCTCCGTCGCCATAGCACCGTAATCGGCGGGTGACGGCGCGGTTTCGTCTTTATAGGTGATGCCCAAACCACCACCCAGGTCGAGGTGCTCAATACCGATCCCTTCGGCACGCAGCACCCGCACGAAATCAACGGCACGGCCATAGGCCTCCCGATAAGGCGCCAGGTCCATCAACTGGGAGCCGATATGCAGTGCGACGCCGCATACGTTGATACCGGGCAACTGGGCAGCGCGCGCATAGACCGCTTGGGCGACTGCCAGATCAATGCCGAACTTGTTCTCGCTCTTGCCCGTCGTGATCTTCTCATGGGTCTTAGCGTCCACGTCGGGATTGATACGTACCGCAATGTCCGCCGTGATGCCCAAGCCGGCTGCCACCCCGGACAGCGTATCCAATTCGGGATCGGATTCCACATTGATCCGCGTAACCCCGGCCTTCAGCGCCTCGGCCAGTTCCTCACGAGTTTTGCCGACTCCGGAAAAAACGATCTTGTCGGGGGTCACGCCGGCTGCCAATGCGCGCTGCAATTCGCCGCCCGAAACCACGTCCGCGCCCGCACCCAGCCTTGCCAACAACGCGATCACCGCGACATTGGAATTGGCCTTCACAGCATAGCAGATCCTCGCGTCCAAGCCTGCCACGGCCTCGGCGAAAACCCGGTAATGACGTTCCAGGGTGGCGGTGGAATAGCAGAAGAACGGCGTACCTATACGATCTGCTAGTTCGCGAAGCGCCACGCCCTCAGCGTAAAGCTCACCGTCCCAGTAAGTGAAATGATCCATTTGCGAATGCTCCGCCGCGTCTATTTTTCCGGCGGCACATAGGAAGGTGGATTAGGATACTGATAGATACCACTGGCCGGGCCAGAACGACGTCGCACGGGTTCTGCCGGCGTATCCCCGCCCGTGATAAAGGGCGCCGACTTTTCAGCCGCCGGATAATGCTGCGGATAGGGGCTGTCGGCCGAATGCTGCGGCGCCGACTTGACGCCGCAGGCGCCGAGAGCGAGGCCAACCAGAGCCATCACGATCACCGGTCGAAGGGTGCGGAACATGTTCATGGCCGACAGCATACCCTCTCAGCCCTCGTCCAGAAACCTCTTGCGTGCCGCCGCCACGGCGTGGCGCACGCTCGCCGGCGCGGTCCCGCCTAGGCTGACGCGGCTGGCCACCGAATTGTTGGCGCCCAGGACAGCGAAGATCTCATCCGTAATGCCGACCTCTACGGCTTGCATATCCTCCAACGTCAAGTCCTCCAGACCGCAGCCCTTGTCCTCCGCCAGCTTAACGATGGCGCCGGTGACGTGGTGGGCGCGGCGGAACGGCAGACCCAGCACCCGGACCAGCCAATCGGCCAAGTCAGTGGCCGTCGAAAAGCCTTTGCCCGCATCCTCGGCCATACGTTCCACGTCAAAGGTCGTGTCGCCTAGCATGCCGGCCATAGCCGCCAGACAGAGCTGCAGCGTGTCGGCGACGTCGAAGCAAGGCTCCTTGTCCTCTTGCATGTCCTTACCGTAGGTCATGGGCATGCCCTTGAGGACAATTAGCAGGCCGTTCAGCGCACCAATCACGCGCCCGGCCTTGCCACGTACCAGTTCGGCGGCATCCGGATTTTTCTTCTGCGGCATGATCGATGAGCCCGTGGAGAAGGCGTCGCCCAACTTGGCGTAGGCGAACTGCTGGGAACACCAGATCACGTATTCCTCCGCCAACCGGGACAAATGTACGGCCAAGATCGACGCAAAGGCCAGAAACTCGAGCGCAAAATCCCGGTCTGAAACGGCATCCATGGAGTTCGCCATAGGCGCATCGAACCCCAACGCCGAGGCCGTCGCCTCGCGGTCGATGGGGAAGCTGGTCCCGGCCAGCGCGGCGGCCCCAAGGGGGCTTTCATTCAGGCGAACCCGGCAATCGGCGGCCCGACCTCGGTCGCGCCCGATCATTTCCACATAGGCCATCAGATGATGACCGAGCGTCACGGGCTGCGCCGGCTGAAGATGCGTGAAACCAGGCATTACGGAGCCAGCGTGGGTGTGGGCCTGTCGTAAAAGCGCAACCTGCAGATCCTTCATTTCCCTATCCAAGTGATCCAGGGCGTCCCGCACCCAGAGACGGAAATCGGTGGCCACTTGATCGTTGCGGGAACGCGCCGTGTGCAGGCGCCCGGCCGCATCGCCAATCAATGCGGAAAGGCGGCTCTCCACGTTCATGTGGATGTCTTCGAGCGCCCGGCTGAACTGGAAATCACCGCTTTCGATCTCGCCCCGGATGGTTTCCAGGCCTGACACGATGGTATCCGCATCAGCAGTGGAAATTATCTCCTGGGCTGCCAACATACGGGCGTGCGCCATTGACGCGGCAATATCTTGGGTATACATCCGCTTGTCAAAATCAATGGAGGCGTTGATTGCTTCCACGACCACGTCGGGGCCGGCGGCGAAGCGCCCGCCCCAGATGGAACTGGCCTCGGCCGGCGGTTTTGTCTTATCGTCCGTCATCGTCTCAGTCCGGGCTTTTCAGGAGAGCTCTCGTATATGTCCGAACACCACGCAAGTACAGTAAAAATGGTGTTTTTGGCGTTGGTCGGCGTGGCCTTGTTCTCGGCGGTCACTTCTTATGTGATGGTCACCTCCAAGGCAGAAGCTAAGGCCTGCCACATCGAAGATGGTGTTCTAGGTAACTTCCAGACGCCTAATGAGGCCCTGGCCGTGCCGGATACCGTGTATTTCGATGGCGCCGGCGCCGAACGCCGCCTAACGGACCTAAGGGGTCGTGGCATCGTACTCAACTTCT
This sequence comes from uncultured Rhodospirillaceae bacterium, assembly GCA_913048145.1. Lineage (GTDB taxonomy): Bacteria > Pseudomonadota > Alphaproteobacteria > Rhodospirillales > Casp-alpha2 > UBA3470. The sequence goes on along the minus strand of CAJWVP010000011.1, from coordinate 5,308 downwards.
GGGCTACCTGGTGCGCGCCATGTGTGCGCGAGATGCCGCAACTGGACCGCCTGAAGGAACTTGTAGCCGCCAATGGCGTTGATGTATTGGCCATTTCTGAAGACCGACAAGGCGCGCTGGTGGTGAAGAAGTTCTACGCCGCCAACAAACTTCATAGCCTGGATATTCTGGTCGACAAAGGCAGTAAGCTAATTCAGTCGTTGAAGGGACGCGGGCTACCGACGACGGTCCTGTTCAATAAAATGGGCCAGGAAGTGGGCCGGGTCACCGGCATCGCCGAATGGGATTCGCCGGAGGCAGTGGCCTTCATTCGGCGCTGTCTTGGAAACTAGCGCAGCAGGCTCTGACCACGGCCGAAGCGCCCGATTTTAAGTCAACATGGAAGGCTTGGCCAACAGTTCGAATTCCAGGGCCTTGCGACAGCAACTTCCCTTAATCATTTGACCTCTTAACTTCCGTTGTTGCGCATCACAAAAATAAAATGAAATAAGAACATAAATGAGAAGCGTCGTTAAGGCGCGAAATCCATAATAAATAGAAACAGGCGTGATGGTGTAGAGGGGTAAATGGCGAGGCTGGTTAACGCTGTTCGCGAAGCATCCGACGGAGTTCCGCCAACTCAGTTTCCACGTTCTTGAGCTTGTCCTCGATGTGCCGTGCGTCCGCGTGGACCTCCTCGACCCGTTCTTCCTGCACCGTCTGCATGGCGTCGACGATGACACCAATGAACAGGTTGATGACGGCAAAGCTGGTGACCATGATGAACGGTACGAAGAAGACCCACGCGTAGGGATAGACCTTCATCACAGGTCGGACGATACCCATGGACCAGCTCTCCAAGGTCATGATCTGGAAAAGCGAATACATCGACGCGCCGATTGTGCCAAACCATTCCTGGAATACCGATCCAAACAAGTTTGTGGCTAAGACAGCCGAGATATAGAAGATCAGCGAGATCAACGCGACGATACTCAACAGGCCAGGGATCGCCGTTACCAGGGCTTGCACCACGCGCCGCATTTGAGGGACCATAGAAATCAGACGCAACACGCGCAGGATACGCAGCGCACGCAGGATGTAGAAGGGCCCCGCTGCCGGCACCAAGGCGATGCTAACAACAATAAAATCAAAGACGTTCCACCCACTCTTGAAGAACTCGAGGCGCTTCGCGAACAGCTTCATCACAATCTCAACGACGAAGGTAGTCAGAACGACCCAGTCGATAACCACCAAAATATCACCAATCCGCGCACGCACTTCTGGCGAGGTCTCCAGGCCCAGCGAGATCGCGTTTAAAACGATCAGCGCCGTTATAAAACGTTGAATGCGGGGCGCTTCGACGAAGGCACCGATCCGCTCGCGCATAGTCATACTTCCGCTCTTTTCTGTTTCAGCGCCGCATAGGTGCCGCCATCATCCACGTCCGTCAAGACTTCTAATTCGGCAACGCGCCAATGCGCCGGCAGGTTGGCGCGTGTGTCCGCCAGGGTGTGTTCACTGGACCAGCGAACGCGCGTGAAAATATTCTTGAGCGCCGGCCGACGCTTGAGGCCCACCAGCCAATACCCGCCATCGTTAGCCGGGCCGAAAACGGCGTCGTGGGTGCCCAACGCCCGGAACGCCTGATCGATATGGCGTGTGCGGATACCGGGAATATCCGTGCCGATGATCACCACAGGTCCGGGTGGCATGATCGCCATGACCCTGCCCATACGATCGCCCAAATCGCCATACCCTTGCGTGAGACGCGGGGTCCGGACCGGCCAGAGACGACCTTGAAGAAGCGCCCTGTCCGGCGATACGATCAGCCAGGTCGTCCATCGGCGATCCCGGGCCAAGGGCCGCAGCACCGTACGCAGCATCCGACGATAGAACCCCCAGGCCCAGACATGACCAATGTCGCGGCCGAGCCGCGTCTTCACCCGACCGATACGCGGGGCCTTTACCATGGCCACCAGATGTTCGTTAATCGCCATCACTCTTATTTATACAACGTTGCTAGATAGCCCGGCGGAAACCCCAAGAAATAGAGCGCCAGGAGAGAAACGTTCTTCAGGGGCCGCATGAGGTAACCGTCCCGCTGGTAGCGCTCGGCCGAGGTGACGGCGACGCAGGGCAACTCCTTCAGCCGATGGCGCGGGATCTTTCGGACCAAGGCCACGTCCTCGAACAATGGGATCGCAGGAAAACCGCCCAGGCGTCCATAATAGTCGACATTGATCAGCAAACCCTGGTCCCCATAAGGCAGGCTCGCCATCTGACAGCGCCAATTGACCATCTGTTCCAGACGCCGCGCCGCCGAATGGGCGTCGTCCAGGGCAAATCGGAAATAGCCAGCGCAGAAGCGATTCTTGGGCTCATCCATGAACCGCTTGATCACGGTCTGCCAACCGGGTCCAGGCTGCGTGTCGGCATGCAGGAACAAGAGCCAGTTTCCCGTCGCTGCCCGCGCGCCGGCCGCCAATTGCGCGCCGCGCCCCGAAGGCCCCTCGATCAGTCGCACGCCACGGCGTTCCACGATGGCCTGCGTGCCGTCGGCGGAACCGCCGTCTGCGACGATGACCTCGCCGGCGACATGGGCGGCCTCGATCTCATCGAGGCGCGCACCGATCACGGCGGCTTCATTCTGGGTCGGGATCACCACGCTCAACATGGCGGGAAAATGTCAGAAAGGCCGGTCGCCCGCAATCTGAATGCGCCGCATGATGCGACGATCCCGGTGGCTGTCATCGACAGCGATGTGTTTGGTGCAGCGATTATCCCAAAACGCCACCGATCCCTTGCGCCAGCGGAAACGGCAAGTGAATTCAGGCCGGGTCCCCCAATCCATGAGGTAATCAAGCAGCGGCGCACTCTCCTCTTCTGTCATGCCCTCGAAGCGAATAGAGTAAGACCGGTCGCAGTAAAGACTTTTTCGGCCTGTTTCGGGATGAGTTCGGACAACAGGGTGTGCGGTCTCCGTGGCGACCCAGTCAGCATCCATGCGAGATTTCGTGGTCCGATTCTCATTCCGTGTGGTGGTTGGCCCGGCAACCCGGATATCGGAATTGACCACCTTCAGGTCCGCGATCATCCGCTTCATGCCGTCGGACAGAGCGTTGTAGGCATGGGCCTGACTGGCGAAAAGAGTATCGCCACCATAGTCGGGCACCTCAATGGCGAAAAGGATCGCTCCCATCGGCGGAGCTTCCACCATGGCTGTATCCGAATGCCAGTCCTCACCGACGATATGGGTGTCGCCGGGCTCACGGTGAATCATGACGATTTCCGGGTCCTGCCCGCGGGTGTCGAAGAACGGGTGGATGAAAATGTCACCAAACCGCAGGGCCAGGCGCTTGTGCGCGTCGGTGTCGAAATCCTGATCATGAAAGAAGACGACGCCGTGGTCCAGGAGCGCCTGACGGATCTGAGCGATAGTCGCGTCGCTGAGATCGGCGCCCAGGTCGACATTGGAAAGTTCAGCGCCAACGGCGCCGGCAAGCGGCGATATGCTCAGGTTATTGCTGATGATGAGCTTGCTCATGACGACTTTTTATCATTCGTACATTGTTGTCGCCACGACGGGGCATTTCACGATCAGGGTCTCACCCAACCGCAGTTGGACGCAACTTGATAGGGAAACACCGGTCTTGCCAAGCCTCCCATTCTAAAACTTCACGGTGGAGGTTACCCGATCGAAGGAGCCAATTAGAGGCGGAAAACTCTCTCGATTGCAGTCACCAATTTGTAAGCAGCCTCCGCGATCAACATTTCCCAGCTCAGGCCAACATTCGTAGCGTGTCCGGTAAGTTGCGTGTAAGAGTTCATGATCGGCTTCTTTCTAATCTTGGGCGTGATTCCGCGTACAAACGTGGGAAGCGGAGTAAACCTCCTATGTACATCTCGTTCAACCTGGATGCTTCGTTCCTTGAGCCTAGCCAGGAGTCCAAAAGATTTTTCAACATCTAACTTCCATCCATCTAACTCTAGAATTAGGTGACAAGCGTTGTGGTTTAGGTCCCTATAACCCACACAATCGCTCCTCTGCACAAACGATATTTTGTCTTCTTATGATTTAGATTTACTAAATTATAAAATCATGTATTACCCATGAGGTAATGAGGAAACTTCCAACCTTAAAGTCGCTTCAGGCTTTTGAAGCAACTGCGCGGCATTTAAGTTTTTCCAAGGCGTCGGAGGAACTATTCGTCACCCCCGCTGCCGTCAGCCAGCAAGTCCGGCAGTTGGAGGATTGGCTGCAAGTACAGCTGTTCCGTCGCCTGACCCGGGAAATTCGCTTGACCGACGCAGGCCAAAAGGCTTTGCCGCTAATGACGGAAGGCTTCGACCGAATGGCCGAAGGAGTACAACGTCTGACCGAAGACGACGAAATCGGCATTTTAACCGTCACAACCGCCCCAACCTTCGCAGCCAAATGGCTAGTGCCACGCCTGGCGCACTTCAATGAGCTATATCCGGATCTGAACGTGCGCATCGACGCCAGCCTCGGCCTCGTCGACTTCGAACGCGAAGGCGTGCACATCGGCATCCGGCTAGGCGCGGGGGAATATCCAAGCATGCGCTCAGACTGGTTCATGGACGAAGATGTAATCCTGGCGTTTAGCCCGCTCCTCATGGAAGGGCCGCACCCCTTGGCGACACCCGAGGACCTTAAGCATCATCGGCTCTTGCATGTGGACTGGGGTGGCATCCGCAATCCGCCCAGCTTTGATCAATGGCTCAAAATGGCTGGCGTGGAGGGCGTCGACGTACGGCGTGGCGACAGCTTCACCGTCGAGAACCTGGCCATCCAGGTTGCTATTTCCGGCGGTGGGGTAGTCCTAGTCTCCAAGCTCTCCGTCGAGGAGGATCTGGAGGCGGGACGGTTGATCGCCCCCTTCGACATCTCGCTGGCAACCGAAGCCTACTGGATCGTCACACCCGAGCGTTTGGCTGAGCGCCCAAAGATCGTCGCCTTCCGGAATTGGCTCTTCGAAGAGGCGGGTCAAAAGACCGACGCGGCCGCCTTGTCGTCAAACGCCCCCGACGCAAAGAACGCCCGCGCGTTGTCGCTTAAGGACGGGCCCAGATAGCCGCCTTCTTGTATGTAGGCCGTCGGTATTTCCATAGCCGCCATACGCCGGGCCATTTCGGCGAAGCCAGTGGCAGTCATACCAACCTCGGACAGAGGATCATCGGAACCCATGTCGAAGCCCAAGGAGATCACCAAGGCCTCGGCACCAAAATCTTGGATCGCCGCCGACATCTCATCAAAGCGCATAAGGATTTGTACCTCGTCATCACCCGGTGTCAGCACCACATTCAAGTG
>CAJWVP010000010.1 GCA_913048145.1 uncultured Rhodospirillaceae bacterium | reverse complement strand
CCGGTCTGTTCGATCAATTGATGGCGAATGTCAGCGATGAGGAATGGCTGATCCTTTGGGAGACAAACCGGGGCTGCCCGTTCGCCTGCACCTTTTGCGATTGGGGTTCGGCGACCCAAAGCAAGGTTTTCCAGTTTGGCGAGGACCGGCTGCGCGCCGAACTCGAATGGATCGCCCGTAACAAGATCGAATTCATCTTCTGCTGCGACGCCAACTTCGGAATTCTGAAGCGCGACCTGGACATTGCCCACGCCGCTGCCGCCGTCACGGCCAAACACGGTTATCCCAAGGCACTCTCAGTCCAGAACACCAAGAATGCGACGGAACGCGCCTACGCAACGCAGAAGGTTCTTGCCGATGCGGGCCTGAGCAAGGGGGTCACGCTGGCGCTGCAGACGATCTTCGATCCGGCCCTGAAGCGGACCAAACGCGACAACATTTCTCTCGCCACCTATGAAGAGCTGCAACACCGTTTCGTCGCCGACGACGTCGCGACCTATACGGACCTGATTTTAGGCCTACCCGGCGAGACATACGAATCCTTCGTCGATGGCGTCTCGACGGTTATCGAGAACGGACAGCACAACCGGATACAGTTCGGCAACCTCTCGATCCTGCCAAACGCAGCCATGGCCGATCTCACCTATCGCGAAGAACACGGCATGGAGACCGTGTTTACGCCGATTCTCAACATGCACGGCGTGCTGTGCGATCCCGACGACGACGTGCAGGAGTTTCAGGAACTGGTGGTAGCCACGAAAACCATGCCCCGCGATCAATGGCGCAAGGCCCGAGCCTTTGCCTGGATGACCGCGTTTCTGCACTTTGACAAACTCCTACAGATCCCGCTGATCGTCATGAACGCCACGACCGGGATTCGTTATCGCCACATGGTCGAGGCTTTCCTGGACGCCCCGGCGAAGACCTATCCAGTGATCGCCGAAGTCGCCGGCCACTTCCTTACCCGGGCCGACGACATCCAGAACGGCGGTTCGGAATTCTGCCACGCGGCGACTTGGCTCGACGTATGGTGGCCCGACGACGAATACATGTTCATCGATCTTTCAGTCTCAGGGCGTATGCCGGAGTTCTATGATGAAGCCCGACAGATACTCGGCACTCTAGCGCGCGATCAAGGGCGCGTTAGCCTGCCAGCGGCTGTCGGCGACGCAATTACGCTGAACGCCGCGGCCATCAACCAGCCCGGCGATGCGATCGATGTTGTCGTCGAGACGAGAACGAACCCGTTAGAGATTTATCGCGGCCAGCTTCGCGGCAACCCGCCCGAAGAGAGGACTGGCACCTTCAACTACCACGTCGAACGCAGCGTCGGTGCGCAGACCAAATGGCACAGCTGGTTCCGGGAGATTGTCTGGTTCGGGAACAAGAAAGGTGCCTATATCCACCCCATCCGGCCCACATAGATTCAACTTTCTTAACGATTTTCACAGATTTTCTGCTTAGACTCACAACGAGTATTTCATCGTATGCTTGAAGGTGATCAACTGCGCATCCTCAACACATCGTGTACCCACGCGCTGGGCTTCGCACTGGAAATCAACCTGAACGACGGAACTGCCAAAACCGTCGACTGGTACCAGGCGCACGCGGACGCTACCGAATACCTCTACAACGTTTTCACCAGCGCCACCGAAAACCCCACTGCATGAGCGCGCCAGGCCACGTTCTATTGGTTACCGGCGCCAGCCGAGGCATCGGTGCAGCCACGGCCCGCCGGGCCGCGGCCGACGGCTGGCGCGTCGCCGTCAACTACAACACCAGCGCCGAGCATGCAGCCCAGGTCGTAGCCGCAATTCAAGGTGCCGGCGGCGATGCCCACGCCTATCAGGCGGACGTAAGCCAATCCTCAGAATGCGAGCGACTGCTCACTGAGATCGCCACGCAGATGGGCTCTGTGTCGGGCCTGGTCAATAACGTCGGCGGCACGGGAGGGGCCGGCCCGTTTGACGATAACGCGCCAGAGAAGATCGAACGGGTGTTCGCCTTAAACACCTTTTCGGCCTTCCATTGCACCCGATTCGCCGCCCGCCAGATGAACGCGGGCGGCGTCATCGTCAACGTTACCACTCAGGCCGCAACCTATGGCGGCGCCTACCTATCACCCTATGCGGCGGCGAAGGCGGCAGTCAGCACCATGACCATTTCCGCCTCCAAGGAGCTGGCTTCGCGCAATATCCGCGTCAATGCGGTCAGCCCCGGCGTTATCGAGGCCGGAGAGTTCCTGGAATATCCGCAAGAGCGCAAGGACGCCATGATGGCGACATTGCCGCTCGGCCGTTTCGGCCAACCAGAAGAAGTCGCCGAAGCCATCTGTTGGTTGCTGTCCGATGCGGCCTCCTATGTCACGGGCTCGATCCTGCCGGTCTGTGGCGGACGCTGAGTAGCGGGTCGGGACCATGGCAAAGATTCTCGTTTGTGGCGCAACGGGCTTCATTGGCCGAAACATCGTCGAGCGCCTGGCTGCTGATCCGACCCACCAAATCACCGCACAATACCATGACCGGCCGCCCTTCGACGTGCCGGGCATCATCTGGGTTCAGGCCGATCTCACGGACGTTACCCAAGTCGACAAGGCCGTCGCCGGCGCCCAGGTCATAATCCAGGCAGCCGCGATAACATCGGGTGCCGCCGACATCGTCGCCCGCCCCCACATCCACATCACCGACAACGCAGTGATGAATTCACTCTTGTTCCGGGCCGCGCACGATCATGGCGTCGGCCACTTCATCGTCTTCAGCTGTTCAATCCTTTATCTGTCCAGCGACGAAGCGCGGAGCGAAGAGGATTTCACTGGCGAGGTGCATCTTCCCTATCACGGCGGCGCGTGGAACAAGATCTACTTCGAAAAGATGGCCGAGTTCTTCGCAGGGCTTGGCCGGACCCGTTACACTGTGCTACGCCATTCGAACATCTTCGGTCCGCATGACAAGTACGACCCCAACCGCTCACACATGTTCGGCGCGACCATCCACAAGGTAGAGACTACGACGACGAACGAAATCTCTGTCTGGGGCGACGGTTCAGAAACCCGCGATCTCCTCTATGTGGATGACCTCATGGACGCGGTGGAGGCGACGCTAGCCCGCCAGCGCGAACCCTTCGCTCTCTTCAATATAGGCGCCGGCCAGCCCATCAGGGTTCGGGATGTGGTGCAGATGATCATCGAGGCCTCGGGTCGCGATTTACGTATTTCCTACGACACGGCGAAGCCGACCATCCCGACGCACATTCACCTCGATTGCCAGCGCGCCGCCGATGTTCTCGGCTGGACGCCGAAGACCTCGCTGAAAGCCGGAATATCCAAAACCCTAGCCTGGTATCGGGACGCCTTCTCGATCACCAAGCCCTCCTGAGTTCGGAGCGCCCACCACCATGACCGACACCACCGCCCATCTCGACGCCATCCGCACGCACATCGCCGCCTATTGCGACAGCCAGTTCGACACAGCCTTTGACCCCGACAATCCCATGGTCCGCCTGCACGAACCCACTTTCGGTGCCGACGAGATCTTCGCTGCCACCGAGACCCTGTTATCCACCTGGGTGACAATGGGCCGCCAGGTGAGGACCTTTGAGGCCGCCTTCGCCGGCGCACATGACTTCGCAGAGGGCGTGATGAACAATTCCGGCTCCTCGGCAAACCTTCTAGCTATCGCCGCCCTGGCCAACCCGGCCACCCAGGACGGGTTGCAACCCGGTGACGAGGTAATTGTCTCCGCTCTATCGTGGTCGACCACGGTCTGGCCACTGATCCAACTGGGCCTGGTTCCGGTCATAGTCGACATTGATTCAGACACCCTAAACATCGATCCGGGCGAGATCGAACGCGCTATCGGGCCCAAAACGCGTGCGATCATGCCGGTGCACGTTTACGGCAATCCCTGCGACATGGACGCGCTGGGGGACATCTGCAACCGCCATGACCTAGCCCTGATAGAAGACTGCTGCGAGGCGCTTGGCGCCTCGTACAAGGGGATCCCCGTCGGCGGCTTCGGACGAGTGGCCACCTTCAGCTTCTATTTTTCCCATCACATGACGACGATCGAAGGCGGCATATGTACGACCAATGACCCAGCGTTGGCGGAAATGGTCCGGATCCTGCGCTCGCATGGCTGGACCCGCGACACCAAGGACCCAGGACCATTGAACGCCACGTATCCGGACATCGATCCGCGTTTTCTGTTCGTTAACCTAGGCTACAACGTCCGTCCCACCGAAATGCAGGCGGCCATGGGTCTGGTCCAACTGCCAAATCTGGCTGGATATGTCAAAGCCCGCCGCGCCAACGCGGCGTACTGGACCGAGGCCCTGGCGGGCCACGCATCGGTGCTCGGCCTGCAGCGCGAGACTGAGGGCGGGCATCATTCATGGTTCGGGTTTCCGATGTCCATCGCCGCCGATGCGCCTTTCCGCACGGCGGCTTTCCGCGCGTACCTGGAAGACGCAGGTATCGAGACCCGCCCAATTATCTGCGGCAACATCGCCAAGCAGCCGGGCCTACAGGCTAACCCGCATCGCACGGTTGGCGACCTTAGCAAAGCGAGCCACGTAATGAGCCATGCCATTTCTATCGGCTGTCATCAGGCCATCGACGACGCGGCTCGCGCCTACGTGGTCGACCGGATTCTCGCCTTCCTGGGCACCAATCAGTAGTCGTGCAGCTCGACTGGTTCGCGCTTAGTGGTCGAGACGCCAGCTAAACGGGATACCCTAAATCCACCAGGACTGTGGACAGTTGATCGAGATTTATCGTCAAATTATTATCCGCATCTGCATCGCAAATCATGTGGACGTTATCCAGACCCAGCGCGGCAAATCGCTTCGGCCCCGGACCAAAAGAGCGCTGATAGAGATGTTCTTCCGAAATAAATTCTAACAACTTGGTGCCCGGACGGGAAAAATCCATTATGTGAACCTGAGACCCCATGGCCGAAACCATGTACTTCGCGCGTTGCGCCAGATCGACCTGCTCGGCAAGGGACATCTGGGCTGGGTCAACCACCAAGTAGCCACGCTTGGCAAAAAACGCAGTGACTTTAGCGTCGTTCACGATCAATTTTGTCTTTGTATTGCGGCGAAGAAGATATACGGCTTCGGTAGGCGTTGTAGTCTGTGGCCCACCATGGGCCTCCAGGATCATGGCTCGGTAAAGCCGCGACAGTTTATCAGGAATAAACAGCTCTTTACCATCCATGGTGCTGCCACCGGCGATGGTCGGAACGTACAACTTCTCACAGGCCAATGCATCGTTCTCTTCAAGCTCGATCAGACGACCGCTCGGACAGCCAAAGATCGAGAGGATTTCGCGCAAGGACGGCTGCAATCCGGCATTTGTCACTACCGGCACCTCGCGCAGGTGATCGAACAGTTGTAGATGAATTGTCCGCATGACGTGAAAGACGATGAAGTGGCCCCATGTCCGATCTCCCCCCAACAGGAAGGCTTGCTCGGTCCGAATGACACGGCGCGGCCCTGTGTTGTCGCGCTGACTTAGCTTGCGCCGCGCCCTTGCACCATCATAGCAAAGACAATCCGCCAGCAGTTGGCCTTCGCAAATCGGAATGAAGTACTGCCCGAGCACAGTCGCGTCGTTCAACTCACACAACACGGCTGGCCAACGTTTATCCATATCGCGGAAAAACGGATGGGTCCGCACGGGCAAACCGCGCGTCTGACAGAACGCAATGATGTCCAAATCCGCAGCGTAGGGCGTGGCGTCACCGTCAAACGCGGCCCCGGAACTCATCGCCCGTCCTTGCCGATGTACAAAGTCCTCATCGATTTTCGTCCGATTGCCTAGGCAGCAGCAGCCGCGGAAACGTTGACGTAGTCACGAACATACGTGTCCAGCTTCTTCTTCGGATGCGAGGCGTAGGCTATATCTTGGAGTTCCTTGCGACGCTCCGATGGGATGTCCTTACTCTCCAGCACACCACCTTCCTGTTTGCCGTAGCGATCCCAGTCATAGGACAGGATCTCCATACCATGCTGGCCGGACCGTCCTATGTTATAAAGCTCGGTCCCTGGGAATGGCACAGCAATAGGGAACGTGATGGAATAGAGGTTCAATTCGCCCGCCAGGTCGATCGCCTTGTGAACGGTTTCCTCCGTATCGCCCGGCAGACCAATGATGAAAGCACCGTAGGGGATGATCCCAGCGCCCTTGGCCCAACCGATAGTCCGCTTCATGTCGTCGGTTGTGATCTTCTTGCCGGTAGTGATTAGGACTTCTGTATCCGCGCTCTCAAGGCCGAAGAACGCGGCGTAACAACCCGCTTCGCTCATCGCCTCAAGGAGTTCCTGGGTGGTGTGGCTGACCCGAGTGGAGCATCCCCAGGGTGTCTTCTTATTGAGACCGCGTTTCTTCATTTGGTGGAAGAACTCGCGCGCCCATTTCTTGTTGATCCCGAAGGTCTCATCTAGAAAACCGATCGCCGTGCAGCCGAATTCCTCAATATTTCGCTCGATCTCAGCAATCACTGATTCGGGTGGACGCATCCGGACCGTGCGACCTGACGCGCGCATGCAAAAATTACACTGATAGGGACATCCGCGCTGGGCCAGAATGGGCAACTCCCTTTCAGAAAAGTGCGGCCAATTGCCACCGTACCGTGAAAGCTCGAATTCTTCCCAAGCGGGAAACGGCAAGGTTGAGATATCTTGTGTCCAGTTGGGCTGGAACGTGGTCTGTCCACGCATTACGACTCCCGGCACCTTAGCTAGACGGGTCGGATTGGTTGCGTATTCCACAATGTCGGCCAGCGTATCTTCCGCTTCGCCGCAGTATGCGAAATCAAAGGCCGGAAACTCATCAAGCGTTTCCAGGGGGATCGCGCTGGCGTGGACGCCGCCAATACTCACGACCGTATCAGGCACCGCTAATTTGATGCGCTCAGCTAAATATCCAGCCGCCTTAATGTGAACAGTGAACGCGGTGAACCCCACCAGGTTCGGCCGATGCGTCTTCACATAATCGATGAGGTCGTCGGCGGACACATTGTCGAACACCATGTCCATGAATTTTGCCCGTATCCCATACTGCTTAGCTTTGGCCAGCAGATACCCCACTCCAATATTCGGGCTTTCCTGATTGGGGATGTCATCTTCAACACGCGCAGGCAGAAGGCGACTCTCTGAATCGCCGTCACCATAGCTGGGGTAGATGAACAAAACGTCGAGGGTACTTTCTGTATCCATGATTTGTTCCTTAACTCATTCTGCTATTGCCATTATAAGTGCTTAGACAGTCGAACGAACATATTTTTCAACCAATACCGTCCGTCAAGCGCGATCCATGTAATTTTGGCGTTGTACCATGGGGCTTCGGCATACCGGCTAACGGCTCTGACAATAATGTGGGCGAAGTGTTGGCCAATTTCAGTCACTCTAGAGACTAACACTTTCGCCTAAAGAAATCGTATACGCCAGCCCCATTGAGCGACGTGGCCGGTGACAATGGCTCAGGAGGCGGTCGTGGCTTGATCGGCGCGGTCCACGCCCTTCAATCCGCGGCCAGTGATCAAAACAATGATCAGCGAGATCGCCCCACAGACGCCGAATCCCACGATCAACGGCACCACAGTTCCATCGAACAGTTGCCCAATGACGACAGCGAACGCGACAGCGATCAGGGTCGTCACGGAGCCAACGACAGCGGCACCGACGCCTGCGATATGGCCCAAGGGCGCCATGGCCAGGGCGTTGAAGTTACTGAACAGCATGCCCATGCAATAGAGCGCGACGATGGCCCACCCGATGAACATCCACAATCCCACGGGCATCTGAAACGCCACGATCAGCAACAAAAATCCAAAACTCCAGATATTTAAAGCGATCAACGCCAAGTTCGACAGGCGCCGCATGCCGAACCGCAGAACCAAATTGGCATTGGTGAACGATGCCGCGCCCAACCCAACGGCCAGGATCGCAAAATACATAGGAAATAAGTCGGCGGCGTCATAGACCTCGTGGAAAATTTGTTGGGCTGTGCTTAGGTAGGTGAAAAAGGCACCAAAGACGACACCTCCCGCAAGCATGTAACCGCTCGAGGCGCGCTGGCGGAAAACCTCGACGGCAGCGGTCAAGTTGCCGGCCAGCGACAGTTCCCTTCGCTGATCATGGGCCAGGGTTTCCGGCTGACGGATAGCAAGCCAGACAAAGCCAATGCCGGCCACGATTAGTAGGGCAACGAAAATGCCGCGCCAATGAGCGAAGATCATGATGCCCTGGCCGAGGGCCGGCGCGATCATTGGAACTGTGATAAACACGACCATGACGAATGACATGATCCTCGCCATGGCGCGTCCCTCGTATTGGTCGCGAACCATGGCGACAGTGACGATGCGCGGGCCCGCTGCGCCGAAACCCTGCAGCACGCGGCCGGCAAGCATAATCTCGAAATTGGGCGAAATAATCGAGATGCAGCAACCGATGGCGAACAAGCTCAAACCGAGGTAAATGATTGGTTTGCGACCCAAGGAGTCGGAGAGCGGTCCCGATAGGAGCTGACCAACGCTCAACCCAACGAAGAACCCACCAATTAGAAATTGCGTATCATTGGCTCGCTCGACGCCGAACGCACCGCCTATGTTGATGAGAGCCGGCAGAATAATGTCGGTCCCCATAGCGACTAGCGAAATCAGCGTCGCGACCAAGACGACGAACTCGGTTCGGTTCAAAGATTGAATCGGCGTCACGAGATACTGTCCCCTGCTCCAGCGGTGCGCTCGTAGCACAAGAAAATGAAGTGGTCGATACTTGCCTTCGCGGGCATGGCTTTGGACACTTAAACTGCGCCTAAATCCTGTGCAGGAGGACAACGTGGTATTGGCTGATGCGAGCGAGCTGAGCGAGCCTTTTTCCTGGCCAGGGTCGGGGGTGACCAGGGTGCCGTTCCGACTCTTTTCCGATCCCGAGATTTACGCCCTGGAACAGCAACGCATCTTCCGTGGCCGGGTCTGGAATTATCTGTGCCTAGAGATCGATATTCCAAATCCGGGAGACTTCAAAACCACCTTCATCGGAGAAACCCCTATCGTCGTGATTCGCGATGAGAACGGCGACATCAACGCACTAGTCAATCGCTGCGCGCATAAGGGCGCGCTAGTGTGTCTCCAGGAACGTGGTAACAAGGCCAAGAACGGTATGACCTGCGTCTACCATTCGTGGACCTATGATTTGCGTGGCCAGCTAAAAGGCATTGCCTTCCGCAACGGGATCAAGGGCAAGGGTGGCATGCCCGATGACTTCGACCCAGCTAAGCACCGCATGCAGCGGATTAATGTGGAAATTTATTGCGGCCTGGTATTCGGCTCCTTCGCCGACGACATGCCGTCCATGGAAGACTATTTGGGTGAAAAACTCAGCTGGATGGTAAAGCGTAATTTCGACCGGCCGCTGAAGCCCTTGGGCGTACACAGCCAGATCATCCACAACAACTGGAAGCTTTACGCTGAAAACGTCCGCGATTCCTATCACGCGACGTTGCTGCACACCTTCTATGTGACCTTCAAGGTGAACCGGATGGATATGGACGGCGGCATTGTCATGGGTGACGACAAGTGGCACCACATCTCCTATGCGAAGCGCCATGAACTGGATGAAACGGACGAATACGACAAGGCAGGCGTCCACGCTGCTCAATATGAATCGAAGCTGTCCGGCCCAGAGCTCCTGAAGGCCTGGGACGAGTTTCCAGACGGCATCACCCATTGCATCCAGACGGTCTTCCCTAACCTGACCTTCCATTACACGTTGAATTCCTTGTGCGTGCGGTTCTTCGTACCTCGCGGCGTTGATGAGACGGAACTTTTTTGGATCTATCTAGGTTACGAAGACGACACGGAAGAACAAACCCGCATGCGCGTCGTGCAGGGGAATCTGACGGGTACGGCTGGGCTAGTCAGCCTGGAAGACGGTTGCATCAATGAATTCGTGCAGCGCGGCACTCACATGAGCGCCGACAAGGAGGCATTCCTTGAGATGGGCGGGCGCGATGCAGAAAGTTCTGGAAATTCCCGTGCCACGGAGGCCGCCATCCGCGGTTTCTGGGAAGGCTATTGTGGGATCATGGGGTTCCGGTGAGGCCAGGGCCATGAGCATCTTCCCCGCCGACGTCGCCAATTCAAACGCCACCCCGGTCACTGACCCGATCATTCGTCAGCAGGTTGAGGACCTGCTGATCGACTATGTCCACGCCGTCGATGACTTTGAATTGGACCGTTGGCCCAACTTCTTTACCGAGGATGGCATCTACCAGATCATCCCGCGCGAGAGCTACGACCAGAACTTGCCGCTGGGCATCCTGTTCTGCGACGGCCGCGGCATGATGGTGGACCGCATCCTGGCGCTGGAGACCGCCAACATATTTGAACCGCACACCAACAGCCACATCACCGGCCGACCAAAGCTGTCCCAGAACGACGATGACACCATCAACGCACGGTCGAACTTCAACATCACCCGAACTATGCAGGACGGCCGCATGGAGATCTACGCCACGGGCAAGTATATAGACGTGATCACGTTAGCGGGCGACAAGCCGCTGTTTCAAGACCGCAGGGTGGTTCTAGAATCCCGCCGCGTCGACATCTTGCTGGTATATCCACTTTAACGCTATCCTCCGACCAGACCTGAATATCGTAGGGCTTAAGTTTTTAGGTCATGAGATGGACATCTCGCGTTGGGCCCGCTGAAACCGCGAACCCACCACGAACAGCGCTTCGCGGTTCAGACGAGTGTGGACAGCACCCACGTGCCAACCCTGGCTCAGATTTCGAGTTTTAAAAAAGGTCGGCAACCAGAATGTCCGGTTAAACATCGAGACCAAGATCGCACCGCCCGATCCCAAGGTCTTACCGGCGCCAGCCGTATTCGCCCACACCGTCCTCTAAATCATCTGCGCCCATGATCTCGTCGACCGCCTGACCCCCTCATCCTTCGATTGCTGCACGTCGAAGTAAGTCCAGGTCCAGGCCTCCAGTACCCGGGTATCCTAACTCAGCTCTCAGCAAAACTGGTTCGACAACACCCAGGAAGATAAGTCCAGCCTCTCTCCTTGCGTCGCGGGTCTGGATGTGGACGATTTCGGCGGCAGCTTCCGAGATATATTCGTGGCCGCCGATGGAAGCGTCTGGTCTTACTATAATTGCGAGGCGGCACCCAAAACATTGTCCGGATTCAGGAGTTGAATCTGCTGGTGAAGGTTTGGGCCTTCAACAACACGCAGCGCATGGAAGAACGGATCGACATCGCCGTCGATGGGGTCATCGCCCACAACACGGATCGGTTACGCGCCGTCGCGGAAGCCCGCGGCATGCTGATGCCGACGCCGGTCAAACCACGAATGCGTCTAGTTTTTGTAGGACGGGTCCACCCGGTCCATCTGTCGGGTCAGACCAGGCCATTCCACTTCGCCAATGGTCCGGAAACCCTTTTCGGAATTGTTGAAAATGTTGCGCTCGATGGTCACACGTTGCACCTCTTCGGGAATCTCCATCACTTCGGCTCCAGATTTCTGATGGGCCAGCTGCATCCGGCAGGCCCGTTCCGCCCGGTACATCCACATGAACGCTTCGCCTGCCGTGGCGCCGACGCTCAATAGTCCGTGGTTACGCAAGACCAGAATCCGTTTGTCACCAAGGTCACGAGCCAGGCGCTCGCGCTCGTCCAAGTCTGTGGCGATACCTTCATAATCGTGATAGCCGGTCTGCGCGATGACGACCAGGGAATGCTGGGTTAGGGGCAGAATACCCTCGCGCTGAACCGCGACACCGGTGCCGGCGGCCGTATGAGTGTGTATGACGAAATTGATATCCGACTTCGCCGCATGGACGGCACTGTGGATAGTGAAACCGGCCGGATTGATACCGTTGTCCGACTGATCCAATTCGTTGCCGTCCTCATCCACCTTCACAAGGCTGGAGGCCGTAATCTCTTCGAAGAGGAAACCGTAGGGATTGAGCAGAAAGGTATCCGGCTGATCAGGAATGCGCGCCGAAATATGCGTCCCAAACAGGTCCGACCAGCCATAGTGATGGACCAAACGGTAAAGCGCCGCCAAGTCGACCCGGGTTTGCCACTCGGCTTCGCTCATATTCGATTGCAATTGCGTCACGCTCATCAGTCCCTCCTTGCCGTTCGGGCATCCGTATCCCTCAAGAAGCGCAAGCTTTAACGGAACCCGGCATTCGGTCAACTGGTCCCATTTCACGTGGAGCTCGGAATACCATGGACAATCGGGCCGCGATGCTTCTACATCATCGACAATGAAGTCCACTAATGTCACCCGAATTGAGCATCTTGTCCCCCAGTCGGAACGCTGGGCTCGTCAAGGGCACACGGGTGGCGTCTTGTGGTTCACGGGCTTACCCGCTTCCGGTAAATCGACGCTAGTGTACGGACTGGAAGCTCGCCTCTTCAAGGCCGGTTTTGAAACCTACGCATTCGACAGCACACGGCTTCGCCAGGGACTCAACAAGGACTTGGGCTATTCCCGGGAGGACCGTCGTGAGAATATTCGCCGCGCCAGCGAGTTGGCCGCGGTCATGGCCCGCGCCGGTCTTGTGGTGATTACGGGGTTCATCTCACCCTATGCGGAAGATCGCGCGGAGGCTCGTGTGACGTGCGGCCCACACTTCCACGAGATCTACCTGGACGCTTCTCCGGCCGCATGTGAAGCTCGTGATTCACGGGGACGCTACGCCGCTGCCCGCGATGGCCAGATTAAGGGTTTTACCGGGATCGACGCCCCCTACGACATTCCCGAATCACCGGATTTTACGCTGCCGACGGCTGTCATGCCGATCGCCGACTGCCTAGATCAACTAACGGCTTTTGCAATATCTAAATTCCGTCCCGATGGCCCGGGTTGACCCGGCGTTCCCGTCTTAGAAAAACGGCACCACTCTCAATTCACTCTGGTATGAATTGGTGTGGACCTACTGCACCTCGTTCGAGCAGGTCCTGTTCAACCTGTTATTCAATGCAGTTAAAGATAACAACGACGGCAGCAGCGTCCTCATCACCACCAACCTTGAACGCACGGGCATGCTCCGTCTCAGGGGTCAGCGCATCAACTTCTTAAGCGATGCCAGCGCCCCGGCCGCCTGACCCGCTTATTTTGGCGTCGGGGGATTGCCTGGAATTGGCAGCCCCTGCATGCTCGGGTGGCTCCGTGCGTATTGCGGTGCAAATGCCGCCTGGGCACGGAGTTCGTCTGCCGCATGCCAGACCCAGTGAGGGTCGTAGAGAAAGCCGCGGGCCAACGCCACCATATCCGCCTGTCCGGAGCGGATGATCGCTTCCGCTTGACGGGCCTGAGTGATCTGCCCTACGGCCATCGTTTTCACGCCCGTTTCGCGGCGGATATCAGCGGCGAACCCAGTCTGGTACCCGGGGCCGGCGTCGATGTCCTGCAGCGGCGAATTGCCGCCCGATGAGCAATCGATGAAATCGCAATCCTTCGCCTTTAGGGCTTCGGCGAAGGTGATAGAATCTTCAAGGCTCCACCCCCCCTCGACCCAGTCAATGGAGGAAATGCGCACGCCAAGCGGCAGTTCGTCCGGCCAGGCGGCGCGCACCGCATCGAAAACATCCAGCGGGAAACGCATGCGGTTCTCGAGGCTTCCGCCGTAGCTGTCCGTCCGCTGGTTGGAGATGGGGGAGAGGAATTGCTGCAGTAGGTAGCCGTGCGCCATGTGTAGTTCGATCACGTCATATCCAATACGCACACAACGTTTGGTGGCATCCACGAAGGCCTGCTTGATGCGAGCCAGGCCTTCATCGTCCAGCGCCTCTGGCGTTTGCCAGCCGTCCGCATAGGCGATATCGGTCGGACCGACAACAGGCCAACCCTGTTCGTGGTCGGGCGCGAACTGGGCGCCCCCGTTCCATGGCACGTCGCAGGATGCTTTGCGCCCGGCATGGGCCAACTGCATACCGATCTTGGCATTGCCATAGCCCCGGCAGAATTCGGTGATGTCCTTGAACTTCGCTTCCTGTTCATCGTTCCATAGTCCCGTGCAGCCCGGCGTTATCCGCCCGGCAGCTTCGACACCAGTGGCTTCGACAAACACCAAGCCAGGCCCGGCAACGGCGAATTGGCCAAGGTGCATGAGATGCCAATCGGTGGGCGTTCCTTCAACGGCTGAGTATTGACACATTGGGGCGACAATAACGCGGTTCGAGAGCTCGACGCTGCGCAGTTCGATAGGCAAAAACAAGTGACTGGCCATGGGGTCCTCATAAGGGATATGGAAAATTCAGACAGGAAACTGACCTAGTCAATCCCATCACTCAAGCATCAATTTGGATAATGATTTTAAATCTAAGATACGTAATCGAACGACCGTTCAGGAATCCTGATAAGCAATCTCCAATACCTCGATATCTATGACGCCCTGCGGCGTGTGCAGCTTCGCGATGTCGCCAATCCGGCGCTGCATAAGGGCTTTGGCAATAGGCGACACCCAACTCACCTCGCCCTCTTCCAGGCGCGCCTCATCTACACCGACGATGCGGACCGTGCGTTCATTGTCATCATCGGCGCAATAGGTGACGGTGGCGCCAAAAAAGATCTGCTCACGGTTGGTCTGGAGCACCGGGTCCACGGGTTCAGCAATCTCCATCCGCTTCAGCAGGAACCGGATGCGCCGGTCGATCTCACGGAGCTTTTTCTTGCCGTAGATATAGTCGCCGTTCTCGGATCGGTCCCCATTGCCCGCAGCCCAGGATACCGCCTCCACAATCTTCGGCCGTTCGACGCTGTTCAGATGTTTGAGTTCCGCCTGCAACCGCGCTAGTCCGGCTAATGTGATGTAGTTCTTCGCGCCACGCGGCAGGCTGGGGCCGTCGTCCGGTTCGACCTCTTCCGGTTCCGTTTCCTTTGTGAAGGCCTTACTCATCAGGGCGTCATTCCCAACCGCCAGGTCGGCCGATATCACCCGTTGTGCGGGCAAAGGCCGCGCCGATCCGCAACGTCATAGCCTCGTCCCGGGGTCGCCCGACTATATGCAGACTGGCGGGTAGGCCGCCGTCGGTCAAGCCCATGGGCGTCGCCAGGCCGCAGAACCCCAGATGGTTGACCATACGGGTGAACTGCGACGGCGCCGTGTCCTGATCTATGTCCGTTACGATAGGCGCCGGGATCGGCACGCTAGGCGTCAAGAACGCGGCCAGGCCCTCCATGGCGGCCAGAAACGCAGTGCGGTCCTCCAACCGCTCGCGCATCAGGCGCACGTACTTCTCTGACGGCTCGGTCTTGCCGGCCATGATCCGTTTCTTCACGTCTTCGTCCATATCGTTGGCCGGATCCTCGTAGAGGTCACCGTGGTAGTGGTAACCCTCGACGCCGATGATGGTGGCAACGCCGAACCGCATCTCGTCAATGCCTCTGGGCAGCGTCAAGGGACGGAGTTCCGCGCCGAGAGCCGCTAATTGCTCCAACGCCGCGTCGTAACAGACCAGGACGGCGGGATCCACGATGGAGCGCTCTGCGTCGGTCATGATCCCCAGTGCAAGACCGGAAATGCCCTTCTGCATCTCCCCATACAACCCAGTGACGTTCCTCAGGTTAGCATCAATCGAATGGGGCTCACGGCCCACCATAGTTTCATACATTATAGCCGCATCTAGGGCGCTTCGGCACATGGGGCCCGGCGTGTCGAGGGTATGCGACAGGGGCTGAATGCCGTCCAGAGGAAGCACGCCCTCTGTCACCTTTAGCCCGGTGAGCCCGCAAAAGGCCGACGGGATTCGCACCGATCCACCCGTATCTGTACCAACTCCACAGGGCGCAAGACGCGCTGCCACGGAGGCTCCAGTTCCTGACGATGATCCGCCCGGCGCGCGTGCCGTTCCCATGTCCCAGGGGTTCCATGGCGTGCCACGCTGGGTGTTGGTACCCCAGGGGCCATAAGCAACCTCAACAGTTTTAGTCTTGCCGAGCAGAATGCCACCGGCGGCGATTAGTCGGTGCGCAATCACCGCCGTTTCGGAAGAGACCCGGTCCGCATGGGCATTCGTACCGCCCGTGGTGATGGTCCCTTCCACATGGACAAGGTCCTTCAACACGAATGGCACACCATGGAAGGGCCCGATCCGATGGCCGCTCGATATGGCCTTAGCCGCGCCTTCAGCGGCCAGCATCGCGTTCTCAGCCAAAACCGCCTCGAAGGCGCCCAACTTCTGATCCAGCCGCTCAATCCGGTCCAAGAGATGACGGGTCACGGCCATGGGGTCCGTGGTCCCGACAGCAAAGGCATCGTTCAGTTCATTAATTCCCAGGTCTTCCAAGGCGTCCATGAGACAGCTCCTCCGATTCATCAAGATATGAGCCTATCCGAGGCAATCCGAGCTTGTCACGCCAGAGGTGTTCACGTTCTTGGGTTTAATCGGCACCGCAGATATGATCAGCCCCGACCAAAAAGGGGATTCTCTATGTCTAAAGCTGATACCGCTGTCCTTGCGATCCACTATCAGAATGAAAACTGCCATCCGAACGGCAAGATTCGCGTCGGCATCGCCGCTGATGCAGACTGGCGGTGGGAGCGTCTGGGCAACGCCAAACGCCTATTGGACGGCGCGCGCGCGGCCGGCGCGGCCATCATCCACGTCCGCCTAGCTGTGCCGCCAGACTACCGCGGCGTAAGCGCCAACACTGACCTCATCCGCGAATGGATGGCCCTAAGCGCCTGGCAAGAAGACACTTGGGGAACAGCGTTCATCGAGAGCCTGGAGCCTCACGCTGATGACTTCGTGATTACGCACACGCGCAATTCCGCATTCTACAACACCACGCTGGATGAAATACTGTTTCAACTCGGCGTCCGCAACCTGGTCTGCGCCGGGGTCTCAACCGCCTATGCCGTGGAAGGCACCGTGCGCCATGCCACGGATATTGGCTACAAGGTGACCGTGGCTGCCGACGCCTGTTCCACGGCCACTCACGCTCAGCACGAAAACGCTTTAGCCGCCATGAAGCCGCTGGCTTCCATTAAGACGGTGGACGAGGTCTTAGCCGACCTGGCCGCTTGAGCTGCCTGAACCGCCGCAACACGAAGACACGAAAGGGACATCATCATGACCGTCACCCTGGCCATGTTCGAAGATTCTCTCACCCATATCGGGAAGCAGCTACACGCCCTTGATCTGGACATCGACATCTGGACCATCGACAGAGATGGAAGCTTCCATATCGCGGGCACCGCCGTCCCACCCGAGAAGGTACGCGTCGATTACGTCTGGCTGAGTCAGCACTTGAACCCAGCCGGCGCGCGTGAGGCTGTGTTCGATGCGCTATTACGGACCAAATCTATCGACACGCTGCAGACCTTCAATGCTGGCCTCGATGACCCGTTCTACAAACAGATCGCTGACAGGGGCGTGCGCATCTGCAATTCCAGCGCCCAGGGCGTGGCCATCTCCGAATATGTACTTGGCCAAGTCATGGGCGTGTTGCAACCGATACAGGACCAGCGCCGCATGCAGGCCGAGCACGAATGGGCTATCACCCGTTTTCGGGAGATCTCGAAAAC
Source organism: uncultured Rhodospirillaceae bacterium (assembly GCA_913048145.1). Lineage (GTDB taxonomy): Bacteria > Pseudomonadota > Alphaproteobacteria > Rhodospirillales > Casp-alpha2 > UBA3470. The sequence continues at coordinate 2,445 of CAJWVP010000010.1, read as the reverse complement.
CCACTGGCTGATCATCGGTTTCGGGCCGATCGGCCAAGAAGTAGCGAAACGGGTGAAGGCCTTCGGCGCCGACGTCAGCGTCATCCGCCGCAGCCCGCAAGCTTCCGACAACGTCGACCGCGCCGGCACTATGGCGGACCTGCCCGCCTATTTGCCCCATGTCGACATCATCGTCATCGCCTGCCCACTTAACGCGGAAACACGCGGTTCGGTGAACGCCGAGTTCTTCGACCGTGTCCGCCACGGCGCAATCTTGGTGAACATCGCCCGCGGCCCCATCGTCGACGATGCCGCGCTGATCGACGCCCTGGACGCGGGTCGCATCGGCACGGCAATCCTGGACGTCTTTCACACGGAACCTCTGCCCACGGACGATCCGCTCTGGGCCCATCCCAACATCCGTATGACGCCGCATACCTCGTTCGCCGGTGACGGGGTTCAAGACCGCTGGGATGAGATGTTCTTGGACAACCTCCCCCGTTACGTGAACGGTGAGGACCTGTTCAACGTCGTGAATCCGGCGGACCTGACCTAGGGGGTGCGATAATATGGCCGTCTTGTTGGCTTAGCTGGAGGGCGATCCGACGGAGATCGCATACGCCTTGGTCAGGAAGAACCCGCACGGCGACCTTGCCACCTGGCCCAATCAGACACCCCCCACGGTGCCCAGCCTGCATCACCCGCAGGAGTATTCGCCCGAAGCGATTGTGCAAGGGCTGCGGTACTGATTTTTGGGTTTCCGCTGAGGATCAGCGGTGCTGCCCAATTTCCCTGAGCGTTGAGCCAAGACAACGCCTCGTCGTGGGACGCCCTGGCGAAGTTCAGCAGATCGGACTGACTGATTTACGTCTTAATTTCGATGAAGAACCGGGCCATAGAGATCGCCGGAAAACAAGCCAATGATGTAATCCTGCTTAGCAAGGCCGCGGCCGTTGACGGTCGTAAGTTACCGATCGAGATCGGTGGGAATGGTCGATACGAGGAAGGGGCTACCCTTTCCCCCGCTATATCCACCCCAAGACCCTCCACCACATAAAATTGAGGGGAAAGATCACGACTATGGTAAGAACCGCCAGCAAAAACATCAATTTGGTCCCGTCAGAAAGGCGCACACTAGCGAGCCCCATAGCGACGACCACGGGCGCGGACTGGTACACAAGGAAGGTGGTCGAGAAGCTGAGCGCCTGAAGCATCAAAACAGCCAGCAACGAGAACCCCGAGGCCTCAGCCATCTGTTCCGCCACCGGCGTCATCAGGATGGGCACCCCGGGCGCAGCCGTGAAGGTACCCATGGCTATGCCCGTGAGCGCGATGGTCATGTAGTTTTGGAACGGCTCGTCCGGCGCCAACGGCAGCACGGCAGCCATGTTCTCGGCAAGGATCTTTCCGAGGCCGGAGTGATTGACCAACGACCCGATGCCCAGGATCGCCGCCACGTAGAAGATGACGGAGAAGTTGATCTTGGCGAAGTCCTGGGACGTCACGTTGCCGAGCCCAGGCGTCATGAACAACATCGCTGCCGCCATGCCTACCCAAGCCGGTGAGACCCCATGCAAAAAATCCGTCGCCCAGCCCAACAGCACCGCTGCCATGATAATCGTCAGCTTCCATTCCACCCGCGACATAGACGCCATGGCGCCAGACTTCTTCGCAGGCGCGCCCTCGGCAGGAAATAGATGGACGATCAGGCCCCACAGGAAGAATATCTTAAGCCCGCTGATCAGCGGAAAGTGCAAGACGAACCAGTCGCCGTAGATCAGGGAAACATCGAACTGGTCCTCGACGATACCCAACAGGACCACGTTTGGAATATTCGCCGGCAGGATGCCGTAGGGCATGAAAAAACATCCAAACCCGGCGGCAAGTGTAATGCCCACGTAGCCTGGCGTTCCTGGCTCATGATCCAACGCCTTCGCCAGCGCCATCGCGATGGGCATCAACAGCACGACACGGCCCATGGATGACGGCAAGATGAAACCCAGCACCAAGGTCACCACCAGAATGCCAAGCACCGTCCGGTTGTAGGTGCCGCCGAACAGGATCGAAAAGCGTTTGGCGATACGTTCGCCCAGGCCCGAGGAATTGATGCCAACCCCGATCACGAGGCCGGCGAAGATTAACCACGTCGCCCCAGCACTGAACCCGGCAAATGCCACGTCCGCCGGCGCGATGGAGAACAACATAGCCAAGGTATAGAATAGTAGAGCCGTCTTGTATTCGGCGACCACGCCCGTAGCCCACAGGACGATGGTCACCGCCGTCAACGCCAGGGCATGGGATACGGCCCCCAGTCCAAAGGGATCGAACAGACCGATGACCGCCGACGCGGCGATGGTCACACCGGCAATCACATGCGGAAATGAAAGCCTTGTCAGCACGGGCAACGAAATCTCACTTCGAATGGGGAGGGCGATCTTCAGAACAACGTCGATGAAAGCCCCTGAA
>CAJWVP010000009.1 GCA_913048145.1 uncultured Rhodospirillaceae bacterium | reverse complement strand
TCTTGGCTCTGGGTTTCCGGAATAACGATTGTGGTTTTGTAGCCACTAGCGTTAGCCACCAAAGCCAGACCGATGCCCGTATTGCCGGCCGTGCCCTCGACGATATGCCCACCTGGCTTCAGAACGCCGCGTTCCTCCGCGTCCTTAATGATGAACAGCGCAGCGCGATCCTTGACGGAGCATCCGGGGTTCAGGAATTCGGCCTTGCCCAAGATCTCACAGCCCGTCTCATCGGACAATTTATTCAAGCGGATCAGTGGCGTGTTGCCGACGGAGCCGACGAAACCCTTGCGAATATCCATAATTACTTTCCGAAGAAGTTAAATTAGAAGATTTAATAATTTGGAAGATAGGTCGCCTCAACTTCCAGTTCAAGCGGCGTCCGATCTAGGGCACACGCCGCCATTTTTCGCGCAAACGCTCGCGGTTGTGGCGAAACCACAGGACCGGGATGATAGTCATGGAGTTCTGAATACTGCCCATCTCAACGGCTTTGAAGGCGTCTTCAGGGGTCATGGTGAAAGCCCGGATGTCTTCACCTTCCTCGGCCAGGCCGTGGAACCCTCGCACATCGGATGCGTCGACCCTGCCGCAATAGGAAAACATGGATTCTGATGACCCGCCCGGGGTCACCAGATAGTGGGAGATGAGTTCCAACTCATCGACCGGGCAACCGGCTTCCTCAATGGCTTCACGGCGAACCACGTCTGCGGGATCCTCACCGTCCTCAATAATGCCGGCAACAATCTCGACGAGCCATGGCGACTGGTCCTCGTTGTACCAAGGCGAGGACAGCGCGGCGTAGGCACCCGGGCGGAACTGTTCGATAAATACAAGAAGGTCCATATCCGGGTCATACATCAGGACAGCCGCCGCATGGCCGCGTTCAAAGATCTCTCGACTGATCTCCGGCCCCATGGCGCCAACGAATTGCCGATGACGCAGATGATAATGATCAATGCGAAAGTACCCCTGATGGGTCGTTTCCTTGCGGATCAGATTAACGTCAGAGACGCTCAACGCAGGTTTCTTGTCCATTTGTCATATGTGCGGCGTCGGCTTGAGTTTGTCCAGGCAAACCCTGCGGGCTACAAGTTTATCTCCATTGAACAACAGGAGCTTGCCCCATGTCTGAACCCGTCGTCCTCTGCGATATAGACGCCCGCGGCGTTGCCACCGTCTCGATCAATCGCCCCAACGTTAACAACGCCTACAATGGTGAGGTCATTGATGCTCTTTTGAATGGTGTAAAAACATTGGCCACCGACCCCAAGGTTCGGGTGATCGTGCTTCGCGGAAAGGGCAGGCATTTCCAGGCCGGCGCCGACTTGAAATGGATCAATGAAATCTCAGCACGTTCAGACACTGACAATCTGGTTGTTTCAAAAAACACCACGGATGCGGTTCGATTTCTGGATTTATGCCCCAAACCGACGATCGCCTTGGTGCATGGCGCATGCATCGGCGGTGGTACAGGGATCGCAGCAGCCTGCGATATCGTTATCGCCTCGGAGGACGCTTTTTTCTCCATCGCAGAAGTTCGATGGGGTCTGCACGCGGGTCCTATCCTGCCGCAACTTGCGGCTGCTATGGGAACCCGTAATCTCCGTCGATACGCGATCACGGGCGAGCGCTTCGATGCGCGGATGGCGCAGGCTCTGGGACTGGTCCATGAAGTTTGTGCAACAGGCGAGTTGGAAGCAGCCGCCGCACCGGTTATCGACTCCATCTTGAAGAACGGACCTGACGCCATTGCAGACACCAAGCAAATCATTTTCGATACCTCTAACTTGGCAATCGATGACGATCTCGCCCTGGAGCTCGCGCGCGATCATGCTCGAAAGCGACGCACGGACGAAGCCGCCGAGGGCCTCAGGTCCTTCGAAGAAAAGCGCGACGCACAATGGTACTCAGGTTCATGAACTAACCGCACGGCATCGATGCATCAGAAGCACTAATCAGAGACGTGCGCGCAATATCTGCCGGTAATAAACATTATTTGCTACCAGTGGGCTTACTGAGAACCTAGTCGCGCATATTTCCCCGGGCAGCACACAGTGTATCAAAGCCCAGTTCGTTCAATGCACTATCTGCATGAAAAACATTTTCGTCACGTGTAATTACCTATGATCAATTGCACTCGAACCTAGCTTTCCCCTAAAATTGATTCTCTCCATGCCCTACATGACGAGGCACTTAATGCCAGACAGTAACTCCACCAACGCGACAGAAGCGCCGACCCGTGAGATTGGAGATTGGATCGCGTCCTTCGATGGTGCCGAATTGGGCGCAGTCCCCATCCGTTGGGCGAAACACTGCCTGTTAGACTGGCTCGGCGTCACTCTCGCCGGCTCCAACGACCCATTGGTCGATATTCTAGTCGATGACGCAATTTCCACCGGCGAATCAGGGCAATCGCCCCTTGTCGGCCGCGGTACCCGTACCACTCAAAGCTTCGCCGCCATGATTAACGGGGCTGCCTCACACGCGCTCGATTACGACGATGTGAATAAGCGTCTGCATGGCCATCCAACCGTTCCCGTCGTACCAGCTCTCTTAGCCATAGCGGAGCAGAATGGAGCTTCAGGCCGGGACCTATTAGAAGCCTTTTGTGTAGGTTATGAAGTGGAATGCCTGATTGGCGAAATGATGGGTTTGGCCCACTATGATCATGGCTGGCATGCTACGGCGACCGTTGGCTCCTTCGGTGCGGCGGCTGGCGCGTCACGCCTACTGGGTTTGAATGCCAATCAGGCCACCATGGCCATCGGTATTGCTGGCACTCAGGCCGCAGGCTTAAAGTCCATGTTTGGAACAATGTGCAAACCCTTACATGCGGGCAAGGCAGCTATGAATGGCCTCATGGCAGCCCGCTGGGCGGGAAGAGGCTTTACCAGCCGCAACGACGTCCTGGAATGCGTCCAAGGTTTTGGTCTCACCCAGTCGACAGAATTCACACCGTTGCCAATCCGACCCAATGCAAACGCCTTATACGCTGTTGAACAGAACCTCTTTAAGTATCACGCGGCCTGTTATCTTATCCATTCCAGCATAGAGGCTGCCAATTCGCTTCGTGATCAATACGAGTTCACACCAGCTGATATTGCTACAATTAGCACCCACGTTGCTCCTGGACACCGCTCCGTATGCGATATCCCAGAACCCAGAACGGGCCTAGAGGTAAAGTTTTCTATCCGTCACTGCATCGCAATGGCGCTCAGTGGTTTGGATACGAGCGACGATAACGCATATACGGATGAAATCGCTTCCCGCGACGATTTGAAAGCACTCAGGCGGAAAGTCGATGTAAACGCCACTGCCATGGACAATCGATATGCTGCAGAACTCAATATCAAACTTATAAATGGCAGAGAACTATCAACCACAGCAGATGTGGGTTTGCCAGCAACCGATTTGGACGCTCAGGAAGCCCGCTTAATAGATAAGTTTACTCGTCTTGCAAATCCAGTAATCGGCCAGGACCGTGCCACGACTACGATCAACTTAGTGAGAGATTTAGAAAACCAGAATAACATCGATGCTCTGATGAAATCGGTTGAATAGAAAAGAGTTTCCTTCAAAGGGCACCCGTCTATCCCCGGGCCATATCGCCTCAGCATTATATATACCCCTCAAGAATAATTCTCCGCTTGCCCCGGATGGCGCCGTGAGAAACAGTGCCGCCATGAAAGCGCCAAATCATACTTCGGTCTTGATAGACGGTACCTACGCGTGGTTTCGCCTCGGAATCGCACTGATCCTCAGCACGGTAGGCGGCATCTCTCTGTGGTCTTCGGTTGTCGTTCTGCCGGCGATCGAGGCAGAGTTCGCCATCGACCGTGGCGACGCCTCAGTGCCGTACTTCGCAACCATGGGGGGGTTTGCCCTGGGCGGCATCTTTATGGGCCGAATCTCAGATCGTTTTGGTATCACGATCCCCTTATTGCTGGGTACTGTTATGCTTGGCATCGGGTACGCGCTGGCGGCGCAAGCCCAAAACCTCTGGCAATTCGTCGCGGTACAGGCGTTGCTGATTGGCATGTTGGGCGGGTCGGCGTTTCTTGGGCCGTTGGTTGCTGATGTGACCATGTGGTTTCAACGTCGCCGAGGCATCGCGGTCGCCATCGTCGCCAGCGGGAATTACATATCTGGCGCCGTATGGCCGCCGATCATGCAGTTCGCTATTGACGAATTTGGTTGGCGACAAGCCTACGTCGGTATTGCCGTCACCTGTTGTGTCATTATGATCCCGATGGCCTTTATCATGCGCCGACCGCCGCCGGAAACGGAAACGGCGGACGCCCATGAAACACCCATGGCTGCACAAACCCTTCCCGTATCCTCAGGCACGCTGCAATTCCTTTTGGGTATCGCTGGCTTAGCATGCTGCATCGCAATGTCCATGCCACAGGTCCATATCGTCGCCTACTGCGTGGACCTTGGCTACGGAGCCCAACGGGGGGCGGAAATGCTATCTTTGATGCTTGGCTTTGGCGTAGTCAGCCGGGTCGCATTCGGCATGATTGCGGATAAGATTGGTGGATTGGGAACGCTGATGATAGGTACAGTAGCGCAATGCCTAGCCTTGTTTCTGTTCCTGCCCTTTGACGGGCTCTATCAACTCTACCTGGTTGCCGCCTTTTTCGGCCTGGCGCAAGGCGGCATCGTGCCTAGCTACGCGTTGATAGTGCGTGATTACTTTCCGGCTCGCGAGGCTGCGACACGGGTCAGCCTGGTATTGATGATGACGGTGGCCGGCATGGCCATTGGGGGGTGGATGACCGGCGAGATCCAAGCCTTAGCCGGTTCCTACGAAATGGCCTTCTTAAATGGCATCATCTTCAACCTGATAAACATGTCCATCGCCGGTTGGCTGTTGATCAACCGCATACGCGCTCAGCGAAGCCTAGCCTAGGCGTTTAACCGTTTCCGCACGTCGGCGGCCAGCGGAATATTCACATCATGATCGCCGACAAAGCGCAGGCAGAAATGCGTGACGCCGGCACCCACAAAACCCTGCAACCATTCGATGGCCGCATCCCGAGATCCGGCGAAGGTCGCCTGGTGTTTTCGCAATTTGTCGGCGGGCAAGTTATAGTAGTTCGAGAGATAAGTGTTGATCCGAGCGTTCGCCGCCGCGTCGTCGTCGCCGATGGCAAGGGTCAGATAGGCGGATCCGGTAATTTCCGAGGGGTCCCGGCCTGCATCGCGGGCGTATCCGGCGATTTTCTTCCATTTCTCGGCGTAGACGGCGCTGTCCTCGGGGCCCGAAGGCATCCAACCGTCGTGATAGCGCGCGGCGCGCTTCAAGGCGCCCGTCACGCCGCCGCCGCCCCATATGCGCGGCCCACAGGGTCGATAGGGTTTGGGGCCCAGCACGCCATCTTTCACCGTCCAGCGGCCGTCCCAATTCACGGGTTCGCCGGTCCAAAGGGCCTGACAAAGGCGCAACCCCTCCAGTAAGGTACCAACGCGTTTCTCGAATGGCACGCCAGCGGCCTGGAATTCCTTGTGATTGGGCGGGATATCCTGGCCAACGCCAATGCCGATAATGACCCGGCTTTCGCTGATCTGATCCAAAGTCGCCAATTGCTGGGCTAGAATGACTGGATTGCGCAGCATGGGTAGCATCACGGCCGTGCCGATCTCGACCCGCTTCGTGCGCGCCGCGATGGCGCTCATGAGCGTGATCGGATCATGTCGCGGCTTCGCGAGGAGTGAGTCGCCAAGCCACACGGAATCCATGCCAACCGCCTCGCATCGCTCCGCCAATTCAAGGATAGGCCCGGTCTCGTGAACGCCCGCCATGACCCGTTCACGGGTCGGTAGTAGGTACCCCACCTTGATCGTCATTGTCCGTGATCCTTCCCATTGGAAAATGAAACCGCACTTTAGGCGACTAGTTCAAGCCCCTGATCACCCGCCAGATTTATCTCCTTGCCTGGGAAATATCCGAGTTCTAGGCGGCGACGGCAACCCAGGTAGCGTTTCGTTTTCTAACATGAAGGTCATCATATCGGCGCGCGGCGACGCCAGTTAAACGGTAGGCGCGATTTGGCCTAGCATGGCCTGGCGAACATGAACCGTGGCTACTAGAGACCCACCACGTTGACGAAATCCGCGCCATCGGCGAACACGTTCGCTAGGCTGTTCGTATCGTCGGCGTTCCAGAGCTCGGCAAGTCGATGCGAGGCGTCTTCGGGGGTCATGCGTCGTCTTCCGCCTTACGGGGCAGATCAATGACCCGGCCCGCATCCTTTTTCACATCGAAGACGTAATCTTTGCGAACCTCGATGTTGCGCAGCATGACGTTCAGGGCCGCCGCATCGAAGGGATCGATGGTGATGGGCTCAGCGTATTTGTCACGAAGGCTCTGCAGCATCTCGAGCTCATTGGGCATGAGCTGACCCCCGAGGGTTTCCAGCTCGCCCAGCAGACGCTTGACGTCGGCGTAATCGGTGAGATTGAACATAGCCCAGTCATACACGACCGTGTCACGGCACCTCAATAAAAGTTTCTTGAGCGGATGCACATATCGGCCGCGTCGTCCATGGTCCCCACAGTGGTCAGCGTGGCGAGTAGGGGCGTCAGATCCTCGACGCGTTCGCTGACCAGATGAATGACCCGGCCTTCCTTTTGGATCTCGCCGGTGACGCCCATCAACTGGGCACGCAAAACCGGACGTCGGAAGTCCTCGAACACCTGCGGCCAGACGATCACGTTGGCGATGGCAGTCTCGTCCTCCAGGGTGGCAAAGACCACGCCTTTGGCGCTGCCCGGACGCTGTCGCGCCGTCACCAGCCCGGCGACACGGACTCGGCGGCCGTGGGGCAGGGCCGTCAGGCAATCGCTGGTCCGGTACCCTCGTTTAGCCAGCTCGCCGCGTAACAGGGCCAGGGGATGCGCCTTCAACGACAAAGCTAGGGCCCGGTAGTCATCGGCCACGTGTTCCCCCAGGGGCATCGTGGGAAGGGCCACGCTTGGTTCCTGCCGCGGATCACTCAGATGCTGAAAGAGGGGAAGCGGCGTATCGTCCAGGCCCTTCACCGCCCACAGGGCCTGACGCCGATCGAGGCCCAAGGAGGTAAATGCATCGGCCCGGGCCAAACGCTCCAAAGCCGCCTTCGATAAGTCCATATGCCGCCACAGGTCATCGATACTCCGGAAACCGTGGCCGTCGCGGACATCCGTTAGGGTCTGCATCTCCGCCTTCTTGAGGCCCTTGATCTGGCGGAACCCAAGTCGCAGCGCCATATCGCCGCCGGGCAAGGGCTCCAGCGTGCAGTCCCAATCGCTGTCGTTGATGTCGACAGGTCGGACCTCTACCCCGTGATCACGGGCGTCGCGGACCAGCTGCGCCGGGGCGTAAAAACCCATGGGCTGGCTGTTCAACAAGGCGCAGGTGAAGGCTGCCGGGTAGTGACACTTCAGCCACGACGAGACGTAGACCAGAAGCGCGAAGCTGGCGGCGTGGCTTTCCGGAAAGCCGTAGTCGGCGAAGCCCTCGATCTGCTTGAAGCAGCGTTCCGCAAAATCGGGTTCGTAGCCGTTGGCGAGCATGCCCCGAAGGAAGCGTTTCTGAAACTGGTGGATATCCCCCATGCGCCGGAAGGTGGCCAGCGCGCGCCGCAGACCATCCGATTCCTCCGGCGTGAAACCCGCCGCGACGATGGAAATCTTCATAGCTTGCTCCTGAAACAACGGAATACCTAAGGTCTTGTCCAAGACCTGACGCAGCGCCGCGGAAGGCAAATCCACCGCTTCCTTGCCGTCACGGCGGCGGAGATACGGATGCACCATGTCTCCCTGAATTGGACCTGGGCGCACAATAGCCACCTCGATCACCAGATCGTAGAAGTTCCGGGGTCTCAGGCGCGGCAGCATGCTCATCTGCGCCCGGCTCTCGACCTGGAAGACCCCGACGGAATCAGCCTTGCACAGCATGTCGTAGACGGCCGGGTCCTCGGCCGGGATGGTGGCCAGGCTGAGGGGGCGGCCGTGGTGCGTATCCAGTAGCTTCAGGCATTTTTCAATGCAAGTCAGCATGCCGAGCGCCAGGATATCTACCTTTAGAATCCCCAACGCATCCAGGTCGTCCTTGTCCCATTCGATAATCGTGCGGTCCTCCATGACGGCGTTGGCGATGGGCACCATCTCCTCCAGCAGCCCGTGCGTTATCACCATGCCACCCGTGTGCTGCGACAGATGCCGCGGAAAACCACGCAACAGGCCGGCTAGCGTCATGACCCGCTGCACCATCGGGTTTTTCGGATCAAGGCCGACGTCGAGAATCTCTTTCGCGCCCACATCCGCCCAAGACCGCCGCCAACCGGCATCTTGCATAGCGATGATAGTGTCTTCCGAGACGCCCAAGGCCTTGCCTACCTCGCGAATGGCGCTTTTCGTGCGGTAAGTGACGACGGAAGCCGCCATGCCTGCACGGTCGCGGCCGTATTTCTCATAGACGTATTGGATCACTTCCTCGCGACGGCCGTTCTCGAAATCCACGTCAATGTCGGGAGGCTCGCCTCGTTCGGCGCTGATGAAGCGCTCGAATAGGAGATCCAGATGCGCCGGGTCAACGGCGGTAATACCCAAGCAAAAACAAACGGCCGAATTGGCTGCCGAACCGCGACCTTGGCAAAGGATGCCGCACGAGTTAGCGAATTCGACAATGTCGTGGACGGTGAGGAAGTAGGGGGCGAAATTGAGCTCTCCAATCAGCTCCATCTCGTGGTTGAGCTGATCGCGGACCTTCTCCGAAATACCATCCGGATACCGCGCTTCCGCGCCCTTCCAGGTAAGATCGACCAGATGCGCCTGCGGCGTCAGGCCATCCGGTACCGGATCGACTGGATAATCGTAGCGGAGTTCATCCAAACTGAAGGTGCACGCTGTCGCCACCCGCAGGGTGTTGGCAATCGCCTCGGGGTATTCGGTGAACAGGCGCACCATCTCTTCGGGTGGCTTCAAATGACGTTCGCCGTTGGCATGTAGACGATAGCCGGCCTCATGGATGGTGCAGCCCTCGCGGATGCAACTCAGCACATCCTGCATAACGCGACGCTCCAAGGCATGGGCGTGTACGTCGTTGGTCGCCAACATGGGCACGCCCAGTTTGGAGAGACGCTTCAGGCGCGGCCCGTCCCGACCGGAATATTTAATGGATGCAGCCACATAAACGTCGCTGTTGAATCGATCTCTGAATTTCTGAAGCGCGCTCGCGAATGCTGTATTCACCTCAGTGGGCGCCACCACGCAGGCAATCTGGCCGGCGCCGGCGACGAACACCCCGTTCGGGTCAGTCAGATCAGCCTGGAAGATTTCGCATTCGCCCTTCAGGACACGGCGCTTGCCCAAAGTCAGCAGCCGCGTGAGCCGCCCATAGGCGGCCCGGTCCGTGGGGTAAATCAGAACATCCGGCCCGTCGACGACCTCCACATGACAGCCCACGATCATCCGGATACTCGCCTGTTTGGCCGCTAGGTGCGCCTTGACCAGTCCTGTGACGCTGTTGCGGTCGGTGACAGCAAAGGCCACCAAGCCCAATGCGGCCGCCGTTACCGCCAGTTCTTCCGGGTGCGAAGCACCGCGCAGAAAGCTGAAGTTGGACGAGATCTGAAGTTCGGCGTAGGGGGGTGGGTCAGCGGACATCAGGCGAAAAACCCATGCATATACCAATGCACAACCTTCTCCGGCCGATAAAGCCCCCCCCGAAAGACCCAGAACCGTGCGCCGGTCTCATCCTCCAGGCGGTAGTAGTCGCGGGCTTCCATCTCGCCGGTGAACAGCTTGCTCGGGTCCTCCCGCCACCATTCCGGCGCGATCCGTTCCGGGCCGTCGGCGCGGACGACGCGATAAGGACGCTGGCGCCAACGGAACAGGACCGGCGGATGGTCCGGTACCGGGGCCATCACCTGGATCGGTTCCGGGGTAGGGAGCAAACGCAGAGGGCGCGACGCCAATGGGCCACCGTCCAAGGCTCCGTCGACCGCCGCCGGCGCTTCCGCCGCCGGCACCGACTTTGCCGCGTATTCTGGCAAATGCCGAGCCTGGCGCTGCAGCCGCAGTACCCGGGACGGCCCCAACCGGTTGCCAAGGCGGTCGAGGAGGTAATCCAGGTTCGGATCCGTCTGACCGTCAGATGCATCCAGGGGCGCCTGGTCAGGATCAAGTCGGTCTGTCTTCTCGGCGGCCAGGATGGCCACCTCAATGCCGTATTCGGGATCGAACCCGTCGAGTTTTTCCCGGAACAGGCGCGCCAAATGCGCCGGATCACTTACCGGTCGTCCCGTGCCGACACGGAGCTCGGCCACCGTGCCGTCCGTACGAAAGCCCGTCAGAAGGACCGAGCGAGCGCCCTCGTGAGCCTCGGCCAACTGTGCGCAAAGCGTTTCCAACAGCTTGTCCAATACAGCGTCGATGCCGTTGCGATGGGCGATCGGCTCGGCAAAGCTCAGCCGCGCCCGGCAAACAGGCACAGGCCGATGCGGCGTGATCGTCTCCGGCCACCGGCCTAGGGCCTGGTCCAGCCGATCCAGGACACCAGCCCCGAAACGTGCCGCCAGGGGCGCGCGAGCGACGCCACGCAGTTCTCCGACAGTGCGGAGCCCCATGCGGTGCAACCCTTCCACGGTGGCCGGCGCTAGGCGCAACCCGGCAACGGGCAGGGGAGCCAGGGCCTTCAGTTGATCGTCCGGTTTCACATGGGCGCGCCTCTCGCCACCGAACCGGGCCACGGCCCAGGCCGCTCCGGGCGTGTCGGCAACAGCCATCCGGTGCGCGTAGCCAAGCCGGTCCAGGTAAGCCTGCAGATCTTCTAAAAGCGCATCCTCGCCGCCGAACAGGTGCCCGCAACCGCTGATATCCAACCACAGCCCGGCGCACATGCCGGACGCGTCGCCTTCCGACGCGACCCAGGGCGTGAACCGTCCACAGCTGTCGGCCAACGCGTCCAAGGCCCGGCGCTCAGCGATGGGATCGGATTCGCGGCTTTCCAGGCCAGGGACCAAGGCACGGGCATCCGCCAGGGCCTGGCCCGGGCGCAGGTTCACCGCCGCCGCCGCGTCGTTGACCGCGGCGATGGTCCAGCTACCACGCTCCGCACCGACAGTCACCAAAGGGTTATCCGCTGGCGGCGCGACGGCGTTCCGCCGCGCCGCCTGTATCCGCAAGCGCCGCAGCCGATCCGTCGCAAACCGGTTGAGCCAGACGGAGACGACCCGGCGCGCCGAACGCCGTTCCACTTCCTGTTTCGATCCCTTGTCCGCGCCTTGAGGGGGTTCCCGTGTTGTCGTTGGCATGCTCTTCCCGTATTTTTATGATTTGTTCTCTATGCGCTATCTCTTCACCCCCAATTGTCTCGTGCCAATCCACCGGCCAACTGCCGGTCGTGCCACCCCGACAGCGGAGCAACTCGAGCCGCCAACGACTCGGTCCCGGCCAAGGATCGAGCGCCGCTACCGGCGCGGCGATGGTGCCAACGCGCCAATGGGTCATGCCGGCGCCTATGGAACGGCCGGTTTCTCCATCCGGCATCACGCCATCCAGCAACAGCGCCGTGGAGCCCCCCGTCTCGGCAGCCAATTGCAACCGCCGGAGCGCCGTGGGCGAGGGGACCTGGGGCTCCCCCAGGACAGCGTCCATGGCGCCGGACCGCAGACCTTCCTCCATAGCCCATAAGAGGTCACGCTCTTCGACCGCGTTGACGATGATCAGGTTCGCCGCCGTCAGCCCGAAACTCGACAATCCCGGCGCATAGAGGTCGTGTCCCCGCCGGCACCACAATACACATCGCTTCGCCCCCGATGCCCGTGTCGCGCGCCCCAACAGGGCCGCGGCAAACCCAATCGCCGGGGTCAGGCTTTCCGCGCCGCTGATGGCATGAAGGGACGCCGGCGCCAACCCGCCCCAGGGGAGATGTCCGTCGATCTCGGGTACGCCCAACGTCAAGACGTCACCGGGCTTCGCCTTGGCCAAAGTGGGTCGCTCCAACCTGTCAATCTGGTGCTGAAGGGCTGCCAAGGCGTCGGGTGAGGCCGACTGTTGCCGACCGGCGGAGTCGGGCATCGTCATATATTGTTCCTTTAAAAATCCTTTAATGTTCTAATTATGTTCTAATTTGAGGGGAAGACTATGTCAATTATATTTGACTTATCCACGTATGTGGCGACGTCCATGATCAGCACTGGGACGCGCGCAGTAAACGGCCAAGACCACGCCATCGAGAGGGATTGCAAGTTGATGAACGTTACAGAATCAATGGTGGGCCGAAGAACGAAGTCCCCATGGCTCTTGATCTACACGCGCAGTGACACCGACAACCAAATTACGAAACCCGCCGCGACGGCGCAGCAACGCAAGGAAAAACGGGCATGACGGACAAACGGTATGCTTCGATTTTGAGGCCGATTCCTCAAACAGCGGAGATGATCAGGCCGCTGGATAGACCAAAGCGTTGTGATGGCGTGTGGGCACGCCCTACATGACGGGTTGGCCGTAATATTCGGCCCAACACATAGCCTCTCGGCCGGAAAAATAGGAGCGCCGTTCGCCTATCAGCCCATTGAGCGGACCGGGGCCATCGACCTTGATGACCAAGCGCCAATCGAAGGACCGATGAATAAAGATAGCGCCGGAGGCCTCAGCGACTGCTGCCAGCTTCTTCGAGCCCATGTAGGCTTACGCAGAGAAGTTGGCGTAGAAGTATTCAATTTCGGAAACGGGGTGGCCTCCTGAGTTTCGGTTCTTTGGATTTCTTTGCCGGGCCCGGCCCGACGCCGAAGAAACGCCGATTATCAAAGCCCTCCGGGTCGATGGCGGGTGGGCGGCCAGTCATCAAGTCCGAGAGCAACCGAGCGCTACCGCAGGCCATGGTCCAGCCCAACGTCCCGTGGCCGGTGTTAATATAGAGGTTGTCGAGCCCGGAGCGCCCAATGATCGGCACGCTGTCCGGCGTCTGTGGGCGGAGGCCGGCCCAGTATTCGGCTCGGGATTTGTCCGCGGCGCCTGGGAACAGATCCAGGGCGCTGTCGCAGATAAAGCTCGTGCGGACATCATTGATCCAAGTATCGAAGCCACCGATCTCGGCCATGCCGGCAACGCGGATATCCCCGTTCAGGCGGCTATATACATGTTTGCGCTCGTCGTCGATGATACCCATGATCGGCGCTTTCCCCTCGTCAACAATGGGCATGGTCACAGAATAACCCTTCACCGGCTGCACGGGGAGGGTGATATTCCCGGTCTTCGCGACGAGCCCCGAATAGCTACCGAGCGCGATCACGAAGGCATCCGCGCGAAACGGGCCCTTGGTGGTGCGGACGTCGACGATCTTGAATTCGCGCCGGGTGATCGACGAGATGGATGTGTCAAAATAGAACCGCACGCCCATGGCCACACATCTTTCGGCGAGCCCAAGACAGAAGGCATGGGCATTGCCAGTCTCGTCGACAGGGCTGTGAAACGCACCAGCCAGCGTGTCTGCGGCGTGGGCGAGCGCCGGTTCCAGTGCCAGACATTCGTCGCGCCCGATGGGCTCCCGGCTGCAGCCGAGATCCGTAACTCGCTGGGCCTGCAAACGGGCTCTCTCGAAGGCCTCGGCCGAGCGGAAAATATGGAGGGTACCAGCGGTACGCTGACCATAGTCGATCCCCAACTCTTCGCGCAGAGCTTGCAGTTGGCCAAGGCTGTACATGGCAATGCGAAGCATGTGTTTCGTATTGGCGGCCTGGTTCTTTTTGGAGCAGTTGGCCAGGAACCGGACCGTCCATTCCCACAAGGGCGGGTCAAGGCGCAGACGATAGAGCAAGGGCGCGTGACGCCGACCGATCCAACCCAGCATACGCTTCAGGTTCCCCGGCGATGCCCATGGGTCCACATGGCTTGGCGAGAGCTGCCCGCCATTGGCGAAGCTGGCCTCTTCGGCCGGGCCGTCGCGGCGATCCACCACGGTCACCTGGTGGCCGGCTTTAGCTAGGTAATAGGCCGTGGTCACGCCGATCAAGCCGGCACCGCAGATCAAGATGTGCATGGCTGCAGCCTTCAGGGAATTTTACGGCTGTGAAAGGTCATTTCGGCCCCTTGGACATAGGTCTATGATCGAAACCTAGACCTCCGGAACGAAAAGTTCCATGCAGGAAATAAAGTGAAGAAATCGTATGACCTCATCGTCGCTGCTTCACGTTGATGAAATGTACCGCGCCGATGCCAGCGCCGCAGCCGCCGGGGTACGCAGCCTGGATCTTATGGAAAACGCCGGGATCGCCGTCGCGACAGCCATTTCCAAACGTTGGACGGCCCGGCCCATCGTCATTCTTTGTGGCCCCGGTAACAACGGCGGCGACGGTTTCGTTGTGGCCCGGCTTCTGGCCGCCGACGGTTGGCCCGTGCGTGTCGCTCTTTTGGGGTCTACCGATAAGCTTAGCGGCGATGCCAAGGCCAACGCGGATCGGTGGAACGGCGCAGTCGCCTCCCTGTCGCTAGCTGCTCTTGAGGACGCAGAATTGGTGGTCGATGCCATTTTCGGCGCCGGCCTGTCGCGCCCCATTGACGGCGGTCTTGCCGAGCTGTTTTCCCATATCTCCGCCTCGGTGATCGCCGTCGATATCCCGAGCGGCGTGCACGGAGATACAGGTGCCGTTCTCGGGACGGCACCCGCGGCTGACCTCACCGTCACCTTTTGCCGGGCCAAACCTGGGCACGTTCTGTTGCCAGGCCGGGATTTATGCGGGGAACTGATTGTCGCCGACATTGGTATCCCCGACACGGTCATTGACGACATCGCCGCATCGACGTCGCGGAACGGACCGGCGCTGTGGCTGTCAGACTTTCCATTTCCAAATAATGAGGCGCATAAATACACGCGCGGACACGCAGTCATTGCCGGCGGAGCGACCATGACCGGCGCGGCGCGACTCGCGGCCATGGCAGCACGCCGCATGGGAGCGGGGCTCCTCACCATCGCGGCACCGCCTGAGGCTGCCGTCATTTACACCGCGGATACGCCAGGGAACCTAGTCAGCACTGCGCCATTTACCGACATCTTGGCCGATCCACGTAAGAACGCCGTTCTGGTGGGTCCCGGCGCCGAGGTAAGCGAAGAGACCCGGGCGCGGGTTCTCGCCGCGCGCGCCGCCAACAAGGCATCAGTGATTGACGCCGATGCCCTGACGGTCTTCACGGATGACCCCGACACCTTGTTCCAGTCCATCGACGCCGGCTGCGTGCTGACTCCACATGAAGGCGAGTTTGCCCGCCTGTTCGATCCGGAGGGCGACAAATTAACCCGTGCCCGCCGGGCCGCCGCCACCGCTGGCGCCGTTGTCTTGCTTAAGGGCCCCGACACGGTGATCGCCGCACCAGACGGTCGGGCCGCCATCAACGATACCGGCACGCCATATTTGGCCACCGGCGGCACCGGCGATGTCTTAGCAGGCATGATTACCGGACTTCTGGCGCAAGGCATGCCAGCCTTCAACGCGGCAGCGGCGGCGGCCTGGATTCACGGCCGCACCGCCGAACTGTTCGGCCCGGGCCTGATCGCCGAGGATGTCTCAGAACTGATACCTGAAGTGCTTTGTGAATTGATCGCGGACGATGTATGAAGGCCATCCGGGAACACAACTGAAAAAATAGGTAGTTATGAGTATTCATACTCACGGTCTCCTTGACCGCACGCTCCGCAACCTTCGCACTGGTTGGCGCAACATTGCTGGCACCAGTTACAACGCGGAAGCCGCCTCGCACCGTCCAGATCTCCCAAACGACGACCTGCCGGCGATCCGAGAACAAATCGTCGCTTGCCTGGAAGGCAAGGGGGGTGAAGTATCGGCTCGATCGCGCGCAGCCGCCTTAGGTCATGTCTATTTGGCGCTGGAACCGACCGGCCGCCAGCGCTTCCTAAAACTTTTGAACGACGACTTCGGTCCGGACGAAGCTCAAGTGGAAACCGCCATCAACAATTACCGGCGCGCCAAGGACGCTACCGGACGCCAGAGTGCCGAAGGGGAGATGCGTCGCGCACTGGAGGCTCCCCGTTTGCGTTTATTACGCCAGTTTAATGACTTGCCTGATGGCGTTAAGTTTCTAGTCGACATGCGTGCAGAGCTGCTCAATCTTGTGCGTCAGGACCCGTCCTTGGTGCTCCTGGAACAGGACATGCGCCATCTCCTGAAGTCTTGGTTCGACATTGGATTTCTGGAACTCCGCCGGATCACTTGGGACACATCTTCGGCGGCATTGCTGGAGAAACTCATCGCCTACGAGGCCGTGCACGCTATCGAGAGCTGGGACGATTTGAAGAACCGCCTGGATTCAGACCGCCGGTGCTTCGCCTATTTCCACCCAAAAATGCCCGATGAACCGCTAATTTTTGTCGAGGTCGCGCTGGTGAACGGCTTAGCCGGCAATGTCCAGACCCTATTGGACGAAGACGCCCCGGTACAGAACCCGAAATCTGCCAACACGGCGATTTTCTACTCCATCTCCAACGCCCAGAAAGGGTTGGCCGGCATCAGCTTCGGCAATTTCTTGATCAAGCGCGTCGCGGCCCAGCTTTCCCAGGATTTTCCCAGCCTCAAAACCTTCGCGACCCTATCGCCCATTCCCGGCTACATGAAATGGCTGAACGGCGCCATCGCGGAAGGTCAGGCTAAGTTTCTGAAGCCAGCAGAACGCAAGGCACTCACCGAGGCAGCTGGGCGTTCCGGCGCTAAGGGCACACTAAAATCCGTTTTGGCGGACAATCAATGGGCTCAGGACGAGGGCATCGCCAACACCTTGAAAGGCCCGCTGACCCGGCTCGCTGCTCACTACCTAGCCGAACAGAAAGGCAGCGATCAAAACCGGGCCCTCGATCCGGTAGCGCATTTCCACCTCTCGAACGGCGCTATCATCGAACGCCTCAACTGGCTCGGCGACCATTCCGACAACGGGTTCACCCAGTCGGCGGGGCTGATGGTCAATTACCTCTACGACCTGAGCCGCATCGACGATAACCATGAGGCCTACACGGGTGCGGGGCGGGTGACTGTATCGACGGATATCAAGGCGCATCTCTAGGACGCGGAAAATCCGCTTCCCAGTTGAGGATTATGCCCCATGCCGATGCCTGAGTACCTGAGATCCCGTCTGATCCGCTTATGGTCACGCGCCGTCGCTCCATTCCGGCCATCCACCCTGACGACGGTCATCGTCTTGGCGATTATCGCCGTTGCAGGCACTTACTACCAATTCAACCCGCCTTCAGCCCTAAAGGACCTACCCGTCGGAGCGTTTGCCGATCAGATGCGGATCAAGGCCGCCCCCCTGCGTCCCACGACTGACCCCGCCGCGGTCGCGGCCTACGACGATTTGTTAGCCGGCCTAAATGCCCTATTCGACGCTGATCGGCGCGGCACGGATGTTCGGCCAGCCTTGAGTTTAGTCGCGGTGCGCGCCACGCATTTTGCGCGTCTCCGGGCCATCAAAGGCGCTGAAAACCTTGCTCATGCTGCCCGCGAGCGCGCCCGCAAAGCAGGTCTTTCACCCGGTGACGACGCGGCCCCGAACACCAGGAGTTCAATACCGCCAAAGTAAGGCCCCGGCGCGGGCATGTCGTCGTATTCTTGCCTGCAAAATCCTCATACTTCAGCTTCTTGCCCCGAAGCCGAGGATGGATAACCATAACGTCGACTAACCGCCGCGTCCGGCGATAACAGATAGAGTCCCGAGGAGACCGAAATGAGCAGCCAAGACCTTCCACAACCCGATTACGCCAATAACCTCAAGATCATTGGCCACACGGATCAAGGCGGTCGGCCTGACGGAGTGCAACTCATGGTCAACAAGGGCTTCGCCATCACTGGTCACATGTTCTCAGACGGGTTCTCCGTGATAGACGTTCGCGATCCGCGCAATCCCAAACCAGTGCACTACGAACCGGCCGCGCCCAATACATGGAATATCCACCTGCAGACCCACGAAGACCTGATGTTGGTGATCAACGCGAAGAATATGTTCGCTGCGGAAGAATTCCAGGACGAGGCCGAATATTATTCGGGCCAGATCGGCGAGAAGGTCGGCACGGCGGATGCGTCGCGGGAACGCAACTGGAAGGCCGGTATGAGCGTCTATGACATCACCAATCCCGCCGAACCCCGCGAAATTGCCTTCATGCCTGTGGAGGGCGGTGGCATCCACAGGCTCTGGTACACGGGCGGCGCTTGGGCCTATGCGTCCGTTTTGTTGGACGGGTTCACCGACTACATATTTATGACTATCGATATTTCCGACCCGACCAATCCCATGGAGGCGGGGCGCTACTGGCTGCCGGGCATGAACGCGGCGGCTGGCGAGACGCCCGATGATCCCAGCATGCGGGGCGGCCTGCATCACGCCATTATCCACGGCGACACTGCCTACGGTGCCTGGCGGGACGCAGGCATGGTGGTCATGGACATTGCCGACCGTACAAACCCAAATCTGATCTGCCACAAGAACTGGTCACCACCCTATGGCGGCGGCACACACAACTGCTTGCCGCTGCCAGACCGAGACCTGCTGATCGTGTTGGACGAGGCGGTGCTGGACCATGCCGCCGACGGCATCAAATACATCTGGATTTTTGATAACCGAGAGCCAACAAACCCCATCTCGATCGCCACCTTCCCGACACCTGACGAGGCCGATTACGTCGCCAAGGGTGGACACTTCGGTCCGCATAACCTCTATGAGAACCGGCCGGACGGGCTGGTAAGCGATCAGATAATTTTTTCGACCTACCAGAACGCAGGGGTGCGGGTGCACGATATCTCAAACGCCCATCAGCCGAAGGAGATCGCAGCGTTCGTTCCGCCGGAGCCGGCGCAACTGGCGGACAAGCGGCCAAACCGCAACAAAGTGATCCAATCGTGTGACGTTTGGGTTGGCTCCGATGGGATTGTATATTCCAACGATTTCAACGGTGGATTATATATCCTGGAGTATATGGGATAGGCTCAAGCCATGAGGGGTAAAGGCGTTTTCGTGTCATTCGATTAATGACGATTAGTTAGCTTTTTCTGGAAACCAGGATTTGAATGAAATTCGAGAGGGTTGCCTGACAATCGCGCCGTATCGGATGATAGATCAGGCATCTAAAACTCATCCAGTTTGAGGTTACCATCTTGTCCCCCATCGACAAACACCACACCAGCGCCCAACCAAATGATTTCGACGCCATCATCATCGGCGCCGGGTTCGCCGGCATGTACATGCTACACAAGCTGCGCAGCCAAGGTCTGCGTGTCCGCGTCTATGAACGCGGTGACGACGTCGGCGGCACCTGGTACTGGAACCGATATCCCGGTGCGCGCTGCGACCTGGAAAGCATGGATTATTCCTATTCCTTCGACGACGACCTACAACAGGACTGGGATTGGCAGGAGAAATACGGCACACAACCTGAACTGCTGAAGTACGCAAGTCACGTGGCCGACAGGTTCAAACTCCGCTCCGACATTGTTTTCGCAACCAAAATCACGAGCGCGCGCTACAACAAAGAAGCGCAAGCGTGGACCATCACGACAGATCAGGGCGACGCGGCATCGGCCACTCATTTGATCCTCGCCACGGGCAACTTGTCTACACCACAATTGCCAAAGATCAATGGGGTCGAGAGCTTCTCCGGGCGAAGGCTGCACACGGGTGCTTGGCCGCATGACCCGGTCAGTTTCAAAGGTCGTCGGGTCGGGATAATTGGCACAGGCTCTTCAGCTATTCAGGCAATTCCCATCATTGCCGATCAGGCCGAACATTTGACCGTCTTCCAACGCACTGCGAACTTCTCGATTCCAGCCCGCCACGGCCCGCTGAGCACAGCCGACAGCACGGCTTACAAGGCACGCTATACCGAGCACCGTGCAACGGCCAAAGAGACACCCTTTGGGATTGCCAAGTACAAAACCCCAACACGGTCATGTTGGGATGTGGATGACACCGAACGACAGAACATATACGAAAAGGCCTGGGCCGAGGGCGGACAGGCATTGTTATTCGCCTTCACGGATCTATTGACCGACTCCAAAGCAAATGAAACCGCCGCAGAATTCGTACGCGAACGCATCCGAGAGGCCGTCAACGACCCTGCGGTCGCAGAACTCCTATGCCCGAAGGATCACCCCATAGGCACCAAGCGACTTTGCTTAGATAGCTCCTACTATGAGACTTATAACCGCGGCAACGTTAGCCTAATCGACGTCAAAAACACCCCCATTAGTCATATCGAGGCAGACGCCGTCGTGGTCGGTCACGACAGATACGAAATCGATGACCTGGTTCTTGCAACCGGTTATGACGCCATGACCGGTGTAGCGCGCGACATGGACATCGTTGGGGAAGGGGGAATGGATCTTGCCCGCCTATGGGCCGGCGGGCCGCAAACCTATCTCGGTCTCATGGTCGCAAATTTCCCTAACATGTACATGATTACTGGCCCGCAAAGCCCAGGCGTCAAAAGCCAGATGATTCTCTCGATAGAACATCATGTGGAGTTGATCGCCGCTATCATCAAGAAGGCGCGGATTCCCGGCAGCGCCACTGTCCGCGTCGAGCAAGATGCCCAAGACGGATGGGTCGAACATAACAACGCGATCGCCGATGCCACGCTCTATACGGAGGCGGCATCGTGGTACATGGGCTCCAACATTCCTGGCAAAGCGCAAGTGTTTATGCCCTACGTGGGCGGTGTTAAACGCTACCGCGCCTACTGCGACGAAGTGATAAATGACGGGTGGCGAGGGCTCAAGTTTTCGGCTTAGGCCTCAACGCATTCAATCTCCATCAGCACAGATAAAGGATGGTTCACGTTAATGGCTTTGGATCCACAATGTCGCGCCATGCTGGATGTGGTCGCGGAAAACGGCTCGCCCTTCGACCACGAAGACCCAGCTAAGGCCAGAGAGATGATGGCGGCAACTACGCGGCCGATTCCAGATCCGGACGAACGCTTTGCAGACGTCCATGACGCCCATCTCACTGGCCCGGCGGGCGATATGGCCTATAGGTACTTCCGGCCCAACGACACCCCCGAGATCATGGCGCCATGCATAATCTACTATCACGGCGGCGGCATGGTGTTTGGGACCATCGACAGCCATGACCCGATCTGCCGCGCCATCGCTTTGGCGGCGGATTGCGTGGTGATTTCCATAGACTACCGACTGGCGCCGGAAGACAAGTTCCCTTCTGCCGTGGACGATGCCTGGGCAGCGTACATGGAAATCCGCACCCACGCCGATAACTTCGGTGTTGACCGAAACCGTATAGCCGTTGGTGGCGACAGCGCCGGCGGCAACCTGGCCGCTGTCATCCCTTTGTTGGCGAAAGAGAAAGGGGTGCAACAGCCGTGCATGCAATGGCTAGTGTTCCCGGTTACGGATTGGGCCGATACTAACCACGCACCAGCGGGCGGTACTATCGAGCGGTTCGCGGAAGGCTACCTGCTGACCCAAAAGGGGATTGCCTGGATTCAAAGGGAGTCCCTCAACTCGGACGCGGACCGGACCGATTGG
>CAJWVP010000008.1 GCA_913048145.1 uncultured Rhodospirillaceae bacterium | reverse complement strand
GGCCGTGATGTATCTGGGACACATGGTGGAATTGGCGGAATGCGACGAGTTGTTCGACAACCCGCTGCATCCCTACACCCGCGCACTTTTGGAAGCCGTGCCGATCCCAGATCCTGATCTGGAAAACGGTCGCGCGCACCAGATCATCAAGGGCGAAATCCCAAGCCCTATCAATCCGCCGTCGGGCTGCGTGTTCCATCCGCGCTGCCCTTCGGCGCACGACGGGTGCAAAAAGGAATTTCCCGAGTTTCGGGAAGTCAAGCCGGGCCACTGGGTGGCCTGCACGGAGGTGTGACCTACCCAAATTTGGGACGTCGCATGCGAAAGTGGAACTCGAATGTTCCATGGTTCACTGGGAAGGAGACTAAAATGACCCATCTGACCACCAAACTAGCGCTGACGGCCCTGATCGGGGCTGGTCTCGTCATCGGCAGTATTGCCGAGGCGGCGCCAAAGAGCGGGGGCGTACTCAATTACGTCGTCGGCTCTAAGATCCCGTCTTATGACGGACACGTTGAATCGACGTTCGGGATGATTCATCCAATCCGCCCGTTCTACTCGACCTTGATCCGCGTCAACCCGAGCAACCCGGCCGACCCATCAGACTTTGTCTGTGATGTCTGCGAAGGCGACGTGCCAAAAGGTGAAGAAGGTGGCACCAAGTTCACCTTCAAGATCCGCAAGGACGTGAAGTTCCATGACGGTACGCCGATGACTGCGCACGACGTGAAAGCCACAATGGACAAAGTCGTGTTCCCGCCAAAAGGTGTTGCGAGTAACCGCAAAGCCTTCTTCCGGGCCGTCGATTCGATCACGGCCGACAACGACTACCAGGTAACCTTCAAGCTTAAGTTCCCCACCGGGACTTTCATTCCAGCTCTGGCGCTGCCGTTCAACTTCATCTACGCGAAAAAGGATTTGGACGCCCACGGTTACCAGTGGCACAAGAAGAACATCAACGGCACAGGCCCGTTCAAGTTCGTGCAGCACCAGAAGGGTTCCTTCGTGGAAGGGGTGAAGAATCCCACCTACCACTTTAAGGGTCAGCCCTACCTCGATGGCATCAAGGCCATTTCCGCGCCGAAACTTGCCGTTCGCGTGCAAGCCATCCGCGGTGACCGCGCCGCCATTGAATTCCGTGGTTTCCCGCCGAAACACCGCGACGATCTCGTCAAGGCATTGGGCGATAAGATCACGGTCCAGGAAAGCGACTGGAACTGCGTCTTGATGATGACGCCAAACCACAAGGTCAAGCCCTTCGATGATGTTCGCGTTCGCCGTGCACTGACGCTGGCCATCGACCGCTGGGGCGGATCCAAGTACCTTAGCCGTATCGCCATCGTGAAAACTGTTGGGGGTGTTGTGTACCCGAATCACGAGTTTGCGGCTACACCAGAAGAACTGAGCAAGCTGGCTGGTTACTCGAAGGATGTCAAAGGCAGTCGTGCAGAAGCGAAAAAGCTTCTGAAAGAAGCCGGCGTCAACCTGAACTTCGAGTTGCACAACCGCGGTGTCGACCAGCCCTACAAGGTCGTCGGCACCTGGTTGATCGACCAGTGGAAGAAAGGCCTGGGCGCGAAAGTCAAACAACGTGTGCAGCCTTCACCGCCATTCTACGCGACACTGCGAAAGAAGAAGGACTTTGATGTATCGGTCGATTTTAACTGCCAATCGGTCATCAACCCGATTGCGGACATCACCAAGTTCCTCTCTACCGCCGGCAACAACTACTCTCAGGGGGGTGACGCCAAAGCTGATGCGATATACGCCAAGCTTGAAAAGTCCGCTGATCCGAAGGAGCAGCGTGCCCTTATCCGCCAGTACGAAAAGCGCGTGATCGACGATGCTATGGTCGCCGCCATTACCCTCTGGTGGTACAAGATCAACCCACACCGCTCCTATGTGAAGGGTTGGAAAATTGCGCCAAGCCACTACTTGAACCAGCATCTCGACAACGTCTGGCTGGACAAGTAATAGACGCCTAAGCATGGATCCACCCGCCGTCGCATTCGACGGCGGGTGGATCCATTAATTTAAAGGGACCGGGAAACACCGATGTCTAAGTATATTCTTAAGCGCCTGTTGATGTTGATCCCGACGCTGATCGGCGCTGCTATTTTTGTTTTTTTCCTTTTGCGCCTGGTCCCAGGAGATGTCTGCGAGCTTCGTCTGGCCGGCACCGGCCTTTATGCTGATCCGGCAGAGATTGCACTTTGCCAGAAGAACCTTGGGTTGGACCAACCACTAATCGTTCAGTTTTTTGACTTCCTTTGGGGTTACGTAGTCTTTGACCTGGGCGACTCGATGTGGACCGGTTTCCCCGTCGTCCACGAGATCGGCCTGCGTTTCGAGCTGTCCCTGCAGGTCGCCATCATGGCGACAGCTGTCGCGGTCATCATCGCCATCCCGCTGGGCGTCATTTCCGCCGTTAAACAGGACACCTGGATCGACTATGTGGTTCGGACATTCTCCATCGCCGGGATTGCCATGCCATCCTTCTGGCTCGGCATCCTGATCATCCTGGGCCTGTTGATCTCGACCCAGCACTTTTTGGGCGAACCCTGGATGCCACCCATCGACTACGTGCCCATCTGGGAAGATCCCATGCGCAACCTGTCCCAGCTAATCTGGCCGGCGGTAGCGACGGGATACCGCTATTCCGCCGTGGCTACACGAATGACACGTTCGGCACTTCTTGAAGTGCTGCGCGAAGATTATGTCCGCACGGCCCGTGCGAAGGGCCTTATAGAGAAGATTATCATCAACCGACACGCGCTGAAGAACTCGCTTCTGCCGGTTGTCACCATCATTGCCATTGAATTTGCCTTCCTCATGGGCGGATTGGTGGTGACCGAGCAGGTGTTCAACCTGAATGGTTTGGGCAAGCTGTTCGTCGAATCCGTTGGCGCGCAAGACTTCAACATGACCCAGCAGTTAGTCATGCTGGTGGTGGTCATCTTTGTGTTCACCAACCTATTCGTCGATGTGCTCTACGCGTGGTTGGACCCGCGTATCCGGTATAGCTGAGGATTTGGTCATGACACCGCCATCAGAAACTGCCGCCGCTGAAATTGAAGTAGAAGCCGATTTCGAAGAACTGGCTGAGAAAAAACCCTGGTACATTCGCACCATAGAAATGGCCCGCCAGCAGCCACTTGCCGCGTCGGGTTTCGTCATCATTATTATCATGCTCTTGATGGCGATCTTTGCCGACTTGCTAACGGTCTTCCCCGCGGAGGACAATGACCTCGAATACATGCTGGCCGAACCTGGTACCATACACAGTGACCTCGAGTTGACGTTCCTTCTGGGCGCCGACCAATTTGGCCGCGACCTTTTGACTCGGATCGTTTATGGCGCACGGACAGCACTGTTTGTAGGCTTCACTTGCGCTATCATCGGATCGACCCTGGGATTGATCCTGGGCGTCGCCAGCGCCTACTTCGGCGGCTGGTTCGATCTGGTCGTGCAGCGCGTCGTCGACGTGGTCATGGCCTTCCCGCTGATCATCCTGGCCCTTGCCGTCGTCGCGACCTTGGGTCCCGGAACCCAGAACGTAATCATCGCCATCACAATACCGTTCATCCCACAATGCGCGCGTGTAGTGCGTTCGAACGCCCTGGCAATCCGCGAAATTCCATATGTAGATGCGGCCCGCGCGCTCGGTTTTTCAAACGCGCGTATCATCATGCGCCACATGGTGCCAAACGTGATGGCGCCGTACCTGATTATGCTGACATCCTTCCTAGGGCAGGCGATCTTGCTGGAGGCGTCCTTGAGCTATCTGGGCATGGGCGTACAGGAGCCGACCCCGGCTTGGGGCTTGATGCTGCAGGGCGGGGCGGAAGAATTCGCTGAATCCGCCCCCTGGGTCGCCATCTGGCCAGGCGTCGCCATTTCTCTCGCCGTGTTCGCCTTCAACCTGTTCGGCGACGGCGTGCGCGATACTCTGGACCCGAAACTGCGCTCGCGCTAGCATAAAGGCTCTGGATTTCCAGCGAGGCCCCGGTCAACTCGACCGGGGCTTTTCATTTGCGTATAAGGGTTATGCGATAAATTTGATCCAATCCGTCGCTGATATTTGCTATAGGAGATGGTATGCACTTCGACCTCCGCCTTTGGACCTTCACGGAGGGTGTACGCGACCGCATCGCTTATGCGGTGGTGATCGGCCTTCTCGCCACGTCCACAGGCATTGCGCGCCTAGCGTTGCTGGGCTGGGTCATCGGCAAGGTATTCAACGGCGCGAACCTTGATGAAGTCATCCTACCGGCAGCTATCGTAGCATTGACCATGGTCGCGCGCGGCGGCCTGGAATACTGGCGCACTATGGTCGCCCACGAAACCGCGGCTCTGGTGCAGCGCCATATCCGCCGCGTTATCTATGCCAAGATCGTTCAGTTAGGCCCGGCTCATTTTGGCCTGCAGCGCACAGGCGATGTGCTGGTTTCCCTGGTTGACGGCGTGGAGCAGTTAGAGACCTATTTCGGGCGCTACCTGCCGCAATTATTCGTAGCTGCGCTGACACCATTCCTGATCTTCCTCTTCGCTGTCTATCTGGATTGGGTGGTCGCCCTGGTGCTGACCGTTTCAGCCTTGATCACGCTGGTCGCGCCCATGACCTTCCATGCCATCGACAAACGCAACTCGCTCGCGCGCTCCACATCTTACAAGGCATTCGCCGCTGACTTCCTCGATTCCATCCAAGGATTGGCAACCCTAAAAGCCTTCGGCCAATCGACGCCTAAGATCAATGAACTGGCTGTTCGGGCACGTGACCTGTTCCGTTCCACCATGTGGGTGTTGGCCACAAACGCGGCTGCGCGCGGCATCACCGACACGGGGATCACCGTCGGCGCAGCTGCAGCTTTGGGCATCGGTGCATGGCGGGTGACCAGTGGCAACATGACGCTCGAGGTTCTGGTCATCGTCCTGATGCTGGGCACAGAGGTTTTCCGTCCGCTCCGCGACCTCCGTTCACTACTGCACAGCGGCATGGTAGGTATGTCGGCGGCGCTAAGCATCTACCAAATTCTCGACGCCGAGCCTCTGGTGACGGATACGGATGGTGGAGAGGTCGATCAACTCGACCCGACAATTACGTTCGATCACGTAGTATTCCGCTATCCGGGAAGCCCCGACGTGGCGCATCAGGACATCACCTTCGATATTGAGGCCGGCGAACGGGTCGGCGTCGTCGGTCCA
This sequence comes from uncultured Rhodospirillaceae bacterium, assembly GCA_913048145.1. GTDB lineage: Bacteria > Pseudomonadota > Alphaproteobacteria > Rhodospirillales > Casp-alpha2 > UBA3470. Next base: position 16,809 of record CAJWVP010000008.1, on the reverse strand, counting down.
TCGGGTTCCGGCAAGTCGACGATCATGAAACTCTTGTTGCGCCTCTACGAGCCCACGGCCGGCAAAATTCGGGTTGGCGGCCAGGACATCCGGGATTTAAGCTTTGCGGCGCTCCGCCGCCACATGGCAGTGGTCAGCCAGGACACCTACTTGTTTCATGGTACCGTGGAAGAGAACCTTAGGTTTGGCAAACCGGATGCAACGACTGAGGAACTAGAGATCGCGACCCGCAACGCCAACGCCCACGAGTTCATCAGCAAACTCCCGGAGGGCTACGGCACCGTCATCGGGGAACGGGGGATCAAATTGTCCGGCGGCCAGCGCCAGCGGATCGCCATTGCCCGCGCGCTGTTACGCGACGCGCCAATCCTGGTGCTCGACGAAGCGCTTTCGGCCGTTGACGCGGAAAACGAATGGATCATCCAGGATGCCCTTGACCGCCTGATGAAGGGGCGTACCACATTGATCTTTGCGCATCGACTATCCAGCGTGATCGACGCGGACCGCATCCTCGTTCTAGACGAAGGGCGCGTTGCCGACCAGGGCACCCATCCGGAACTAATTGCCCGTGAAGGCCCATATCGCAGGCTCATGGCCGCCCAGGCCACTGAGGGCGGCGGCGCAACTCTGCTTTTGCGGGCCAAACGGGGCGCGAACGATGCGGCACCGGAAGAGACAGCGGGTTTTTTCGCCGCCTCAGACGACGGCCCCACCGATGCTATTATTCGTGCCGAGGGCTTAACCTGGGGTCAGGCCTTCAAAGAGCTTTTGGCCCATGTGTATCCCTGGAAGGTGAAATTTTGCCTGACCTTGTTCTTTGGCATCACTCGGGTCTTTGCCTATATCGGTGTCGGCGTAGCGGGTGCACTGGCTGTAGCCGCGGTCAAGTTAGGCCAGCCTTTCCTTCCACATATCATCTGGCTTTGTGTGCTGGCGCCCATCGCCGGGCTATTTCATTGGCTCGAATCCTGGATTGCCCACGATATGGCCTTCCGAATGCTGTCCGATATGCGGATCGAGCTGTTCCGGAAACTCGACAGACTTGCCCCCGCTTATCTCCTAACTCGGCGCACCGGTGACATGGTAGGCATGGCCACCCAAGATGTGGAGATGGTGGAGTACTTCTTCGCCCACACGGTGGCGCCGGCCTTCGTCGCGCTTTTGGTCCCGGCCCTGGTGATGATCTTCCTTGGAGCCACGGGATGGCCTCTAGCGCTAGCGCTATTTCCGTTTCTAGCCTTGGTCGCCATCAGTCCCTTCTTGGCGCGAAAACGGCTCGACAACTTGGGTTCGCGGACGCGGGAATCCCTTGGCGAACTCAACGCTCATGCCGTCGATACGGTCCAAGGCCTGGCCGAAGTGGTCGCCTTCCAACAGGCGGATGCTCGGGGACAGGAATTCGATCACAAGGTTGGCCATTACCTAACTGTTCGCCTTCCCTTCTTCCGTGACCTCACCTTTCAAACCTCAATGTTGGAAACCATAACCGGCCTTGGTGGCGTAGCCGTGGTTGTCACGGGGGCATCCTTGGTCCAACAGGGCCACTTGGACAGCGCTCTCCTACCGTTGCTAACTATCCTGGCCATGGCCGCGTTCCTGCCGGTTTCGGAAATTGCCCACATTGGCCGTCAGCTGGCGGATACGCTTGGTTCAGCCCGACGCTTGCACGCAGTTGAGCACGAGAGGATCCCCGTTGCCGACGGACCCGGTGTCGACCAGGCCGTTTCCGCGGACTTCCGTCTGGAAGAGGTTTCTTTTACCTATCCAGGCCGCACGACACCGGCCCTAGACGCAGTCAATCTCTCGATCGAACCAGGTCAGACGTTGGCCCTAGTAGGACCATCGGGCGCTGGCAAGACGACGCTGGCACACCTTCTTCTTCGGTTCTGGGATCCACAGTCGGGACGTATTGTTTTCCAGGGCTACAACCTCGAGGAACACCGACTCGATGATCTCCGGGCCCACATGGCGCTAGTGGCGCAGGACACCTATCTGTTTAACTCAACGCTACGATCCAACATCCTGCTGGCCCGGCCGGACGCGGACGAGTTTGAACTTGAGCATGCCATCGAACGCGCGGCGCTGAGCGATTTCGTAGCTGGTCTACCGGAAGGTCTGGACACGCCCGTGGGCGAACGCGGCATGCGGCTATCCGGCGGCCAGCGACAGCGGGTAGCCATCGCGCGCGCCTTCCTAAAAGATGCCCCAATCTTAATACTGGATGAGGCGACTTCTCACCTGGACGCAGTCAGCGAACAGAAAGTTCGCCAAGCTCTGGAAGAGCTCATGCACGACCGTACTACGGTGATCATCGCGCACCGCTTGTCGACGGTTCGCGATGCGGACAAAATTGTCGCCATGGAGGACGGACGCATCGCCGAACAAGGATCACATGCGGAACTCTTAGCCAGGGGCGGTCTCTATGCCCATCTGGTGCAGCGTCAGATGGCAGGTACGGCGGCCGAATAAGCAAAGGACGACACCATGAAAAAACGAATTGCCCTCATGGGCATGCACCTAGAAGCCAACGCCTTCGCTCCTGTGTCGACGGAAGTTGATTTCCGTTCCGCTGGCTATTACGTCGGCGAAGAAATCACCAACGACCTGGCACAGGCAAACCCCCGCACGGCCGCCGAGCTTTCCGGTTTCGTCGCCGAAATGAACGACCAAGGCGCCGACTGGCAACCGGTGCCCATTCTTATCACCGGCTCCGAACCCGGCGGCCCTGTGGACCATGCCTTTTTCGAACGCACCATGGCCGAGATGAGGTCTCGCCTGGAAAAGGCACTCCCTTTGGACGGCGTCTTCTTCTCCGCCCACGGCGCTATGACTTCAACGGAATCCACCGACCCCGACGGCGCACTCTTGGAAATGGTCCGCGACGTGGTTGGCCTGGACACACCATTGATCGCAACCCTCGATCTGCATGCGAATATCTCCAATCGCATGGTGGCAAAGGCTGATATCCTGGTCTCCTATATCACCAACCCGCACGTGGACCAGAGGGAGCGCGCCGCCGAAGCGGCTAACCTAATGATGGAAATGTTCGACGGCATGAAACCAGAGGCCGTGTTCATCCGTGTCCCCATGGTCTCACCGCCGGTGACCCTGCTGTCGGCTCGCGGGCCCTACGCGGACCTGATCAACTACGGCCAGGAAACTAAGAACGACGCCATTGCCAACGTCTCCTTGTTGGCCGGCTTCGCCTACGGCAACACGCCTGAGAATGGCCTCGCGGTGATCGTCACCGGACGAAACAACCGTGCTGCCGCCGAGATCCTCGCCCAGAACATTGCGCGGCGCGCCTGGGACAGCCGAGAACGTTTCGCCATTTCCCTAACGTCCATTCCCGATGCCGTCGCCCAAGCAAAGGCCTGCGGCGAGGAGAGTGGTTATCCCGCTGTGATCATGGCCGATTGCGCCGACAACCCGGGCGGCGGCGGACGCGGCAATACGCCACATCTGCTCCGCGCCCTTGTTGCGGCGGATGTGCAGGGTTGCTACGCCGGCATTTTCTATGACAAGGCCCTGGCCGCGGAAGCCCACGAGTTGGGCGTGGGGGGCCAGTTCTCGGCGGTCCTCAATCGAACGTCGGAGAACGAATTTTCCGAGCGCTTCGAGTTCGACGCCGAAGTCGCCGGGCTTCATGATGGTGTTTGCGTCGGTACGTTGGGTATTTACGCCGGCCGTACGGTGGACTTGGGCCCGTCAGCGCATTTGAAGGTGGGGGGCGTCGACCTAATCGTCGTATCCCGGCGGAAGCAATGCGGCGACGCGGAATTCTTCCGGATGTTTGGCCTGAAGATTGAGGACGCGCGTAGTGTCTTGGTGAAATCCCGCGGCCACTTCCGGGCTGGCTTCCTGCCATGGTTCCCACCAGAGCAAGTGATTGAGGTGGATGCGCCGGGGCTAACTTCCAACGTCTTCGCCAACTTCACCTTCGATGGCTACCAGCGGCCCATATACCCGCTTGAAAAGGACATGGATTGGCAAGTCCCGACTGGATGACAAGGGGCAGGCCCGGGTGTATGTTCCGCCTTATAATCTTCCTCTTCATCGCGATGAGATTTCCAACTGGGAGATTGAGTAATTGCCCGAGAAACTGAACAGCCTCAGCGTCTAGTTGTTGCAAGGAGCATTCCATGTCGTCCTCCCATACCGGCCCTTTCCGCACGCTCTTGTTCGCACCTGGAAACCATCCGCGTCGGGTGGAGAAGGCCCTCTGCCTGAAGGCCGACGCGGTGATCCTTGACTTGGAGGACGCGGTAGCCATTGCCGAAAAGGTGGCAACACGCGCCATTGTCGTCGATGCCCTGCAGAGCGAACGGTCTGGCCTTGGGTATGTTCGCGTTAACGCCTACGACACTGATTTTTGTTTTGGCGATCTACTCGTTGTAGTTGCCAAGGGCGTGGACGGTATCGTCTTACCTAAGGTGGAAACATCTGCACAGCTTCGTTCTGTTGACTGGGTAGTCAGTCAATTAGAGCGCGAGAAGCGTTTACCCGCAGGCGGCATCGACATCATACCAATCATCGAGACCGGCAAGGGCGTTGCAAACGTCCACGACATTGCCTCCGCTGGCACCCGGATCAAACGCCTTTCCTTCGGCGCCGGCGACTACACCAAAGATATGGCCATGCGCTGGACCCGTCACGAAGGTGAGTTAGCGCACGCACGAGCTGAAATCGCGGTCGCCAGCCGCGCCGCCGGACTGGAGGCGCCTCTGGACACAGTCTGGATCCACATCAAGGAAACGGATGGATGCATTAAATCAGCGGAACTCGTTTGCGACATGGGGTACCAGGGCAAACTTTGTATCCACCCTGATCAAGTGGATCCAGTAAATGCCGTCTTCACGCCCTCCGATGACGACGTCGACTTCGCCGAGAAGGTGGTCAAGGCATTCGAAGAGGCTGAAGCCCAAGGCCTCGCCTCCATCCAGGTAGATGGGTATTTCGTCGACTATCCCATCGTCGACCAAGCCCAGAGAACCTTGGACCTAATTGAGAAAATCCGCGCGAAGGTATAAGTCAGGCGGCGCCAGTTGTCATCAACGTCTTCGCCATCTTCACCGTCATCGCCCTCATCGCCGCTATCCACATTTTCGTAATTGGTCGTAAACCCGCGGTTCCTGCCATACTTGTTTCGCGGTCTTTTGCCGTTGAAGGCAAAACCAGAACGACGATCGCGATCATAGAGATAAACAACCACGTGCCCGCGACCATGGCGAACCCCTCGCCGAGAACAGCGCGACCGGCCCGCTGGTTGGTGGGTAATACATTGATCGACGTTTGGTCACGCACGGTTGATGTACGCGGGATGGCGGCAACGGACATAACAAACCGCATTCAGCAAGGGCTCAGACGCCGTAGTATACCCCACCGTTGACATGCATCGTCTGGCCAGTGATGTAGTCCGCCTCGGGCAGACAGAGATAATGGATCATGCCGGCGATCTCTTCCACGTGACCAAGCCGGTTGATCGGTGGGGGCGTGTCCATGGGCGGGCGCGGGCCGGCGGATTTGGGACGATCCGTTTCAATCTGGCCGGGCGCGACGATGTTGCAGGTGATGTTGTGCGGTGCCAATTCCGTGGCGAGACCCCGCATCATCCCCACTAAGCCGGCCTTCGCGGCCAGCACATGGAGGCGCTTGGCCATGCCCAAATTCGACGACATGCCGCCCAAGCCGATAATCCGACCCCAGCGGTTCTTGATCATGTGAGGGGCGGCCGCGCGCGCGCAGAAAAAGGCGCCGTCCAGTGTCACAGCAATGGTACGTTGCCATTCCTCGACGGTAATTTCCTGAAAGGGTTTCTGGGCCCTGAGCGACGCGTTACAAATCAGAATGTCGACGGAACCGAAAGCCTTTACCGCGGTCTCCATCATCTTGTTGACCGCATCTTCATTGGTAACGTCGGCAATGTGGGCCAGAGCCTTGCCACCAGATTCGAATATCTCATGGGCGACGGCATCCGCGGCCTCACGGTCCTGGACAGCGTTGACCACCACGGACACACCGTAGCTGGCGAGACGCTTTGTCGTGGCACGACCAATGTTGCGGGCCGCGCCCGTGATCACCGCAACCTTGCCGTCCAAAGGGGCTTTAGAGTTGTCCATGGGTGGTTTCTCCTTCTTGTTATCTACCCTTGAATTCGGGCTTTCTTTTGGCGTTGAAGGCGGTAACGCCTTCGTTGAAATCGTCGGTCACGGCACAGTCGGCAAAGGCTAACGTTTCGGCGTCCAGTTGCTGGTGCAGAGTGTTGGAAAGGGATTCGTTCATGAGCGCCTTGGTATGGGCATAAGCATGGGTTGGGCCGGCGGCAAGGCGCGCGGCCAAGGTCTCGGTCTCCATATCCAGTTCGCCGTCACCCACCACCCGGTTAACCAGGCCCCAACGTTCCGCCGTGGCTACATCGAACCGATCACCCAACAACGCGATTTCCATGGCCCGCTTCATACCAGTCGCACGAGGCAATGAAAACGTCGACCCGCCGTCGGGGCTGGTTCCCAAATGACAGTAGGCGAGCGTGTAGAAAGAACTCTCCGCCGCCACCACAAGGTCACAAGCCAGCATGATGCTGACGCCGGCGCCAGCAACCGCGCCGCGCACGCTGGCGATAATCGGCTTCGGCATAGCGCGCATGTGGATGACGGTTTCATGGAAGCCGTTGATCATCGCTTCGATCTCATGGCGGAAGGCCGTACGATCAGGAACCGCCTCCAGGCGCGCGCCAAAGTGCTTTATGTCACCACCGGCCATGAAATGATCCCCCGCGCCGGAAAGGACAACGCAGCGGATACTGTCATCATTGCTGATGTTACGCATCACCACAGCCATGGTGTCCATCAGTTCCAGATTAAGCGCGTTCAGCGACTTGGACCGGTTCATGACGACCCGGCACACCGGACCGTCGACCTCGACAAGAATGGAAGAGCTAGGGGATGTGACAGGCATGGCGGCACTCCTGGAACCAGCGTTCAAAATGTCACCCAAGCGTACCGCATCCGTGCATCGGCGCAAGTGGCCGGGTCAATCGGGGAGGTGAACGGCACCTTTTGCGACCAGGCCGTCAATGGCTTCGGAATTCAGTCCCAATCCCGTCAGGACGTCGCGTCCGTGTTCGCCGATGGCCGGGAACAGCTGATCCATATTGGCATCGCGGGGTGTGGTCCCCGGCACGGTCGGGAACGGAATGCCGCCGACACCGACTTGTTCTACTTCGGGCGCCATGCCGGTTTCGATGGTGTGGGCATCATTCAGCCAATCGTCGATTGAGTTGATTCGTTCGGCCAATATGTCAGATTCCCGCATGATCTGGACCCATTCGTCCGTGGTCTTCTCCTTGAACCGGGCTTCGAACACGGGCTTCAGGGTATCGAAGTTCTTAGCGCGGAGTTCGAAATCCGCGTATCGGGGATCGTCGCGCACGTCGTCCAAACCCATGGCATCACAAATTCTCGCGTATTGCTCTTCCTTGACGAGGGCCAGACCGATATAGCCACCATCGCCGGTCTCATAGCTGCCGGCCGGCGCGTTCAAGAGGCGTGGCTCGCCGCCGGCCAAGACCCTCTCAATGGCCTTGGGCGCCAGAAATGCGCCCATGGCCTGGGCCAGGCTAAGATCCAGATGAATGCCCTCCGCTTCATCACCTCGGCCCGCCAAGGCCGCCGCCACCGCCTGATGGGCGTAGACGCCCGTAATGGTGTCCGGCACCAACATGCCGACCCGGTGCGGTATCCCGTCGTTTCCCTTATTCACGGAAACCAAGCCCGAGAAGGATTGCAATACCGTGTCAGTGCCTGGCCGTTTCGCATAGGGCCCCGTTTGACCGAACCCGCTGACAGAGCCGTAGATGATATTCGGATTTGTTTTTTGAATATCGTCGAACCCGACGCCCAAACGCACCGCCACGCCAGGCCGGAAGCTCTCCAGGAAAACATCGGCATCGGCGGCCAACTTATGAACGATGTCACGTGCCGCGTCAGACTTCAGGTTGAGTGCGATGGAACGCTTGTGCGGGTTGGCCACCATGCCGAGCGGTGTTTGTCCGCCATAGCTCTCCCCAATGGCACGGATCCAATCCCCTTCGAACGGCTCGACCTTGATCACATCGGCACCATACAGGGCGAAAATACCAGCGCAATACGGCCCGGCGAACCCCTGCGTGATGTCGACGATCTTCAGACCCGCATACGGTGTGGCATAACTCATGAACACATGTCTCCCCGGATTGTCAGGGAAACGTTATAACGAGGCCCTGGAGCCTCGGCAAACACGAGCGGAACGCAACTTCAATAAATGAAATAGCGCTCACGTCGCTATCCGGCAGCGCAGGCCAATACGAACAGCTTCTCGGCTTGGAATTCCAGAAATCAACGTTAAGTTCGCGGATCATGCCGTTATGGTGATACTCAGGGCAGGTCAGCGCCGGACGTGGCGGGGGTATCTACGCGCGTGCCGCCTTGCGCTCGCGGTGCGCGATATATATGCCCGAACAAACGATCAGGGTAATGCCGGTCCATGTGAAAGCGTCGGGGATGGTGCCGAAGGCGAAGTAGCCGATAGCCGCCGCGAAGATCAACATGGTATAGGAATACGGCGAAATAACGGCGGCAGATCCGAACTTAAAGGATGCGATCATTGATCCCTGGCCGATGATTGCCATACCCAGTCCGATCACCAACGTCCAGGTCAGAACTTCTGGTATCGGGCGCCAGAACAGGGGCACGAGGGGGCTCAGCGCCAGCGCACCCATGAGCGCATTGTGGGTAATATCCAACATTATGGGTTGGCCACCCGCGAGACGACGGTTGGCCAGGAAGTAACCGCCCAATAAGACACCCGCCATCAACCCGATGTAATAGCCCTCCGGGTCGCCGGCAAATCCCGGACGCAAAATGATCAGGACGCCACAAAACCCAACTATAACGGCCGTGATCCGCAGCAAGCCGATTTTCTCCCCCAGGACGACGGGTGATAAAATCGTCGCCACCGCCGGCGCGAAAAGTAGCATGGCCGTGGCGTCGGCCAAGGGGATATAAGTCAGCGCCCAATAGAGGGACGCAACGGCGCTGATGTTCATGGCGCCTCGCAGGAACTGGCCACCCAGCGGGCGCGGTCGGAACACCCGCAGCCCATGCGTCGGAAAGGCGATCAGCGCCATCACCAGAAACGTTCCGGTAAACTGCATCCAGATGATCTGGAAAGGGTCGACCTGATGGAGGAAGGATTTAACCAATCCATCCTTTCCGGACAGAAAAGCGGAACCCAGGACCATCAGTCCGATACCGACAATGACGCTGTTCTTGGCCATGGGATGGGATCAAGCGTCCTTGGCCCAGTCGAAAATCCCCTGTCCCGTCGGTTGGGAATACTCGACGCTATCGGCCGGCAGAATCGGATTAAGGGTGCCGATCTCATCAGCGCTGAGTTCGTCCAATCCGGAAGCCGCCACGATGAACCGATCGCGTTCGCTGGCGTCTATCACATCGTGCATCAACGCGTCGAATTTTCGCACATAGTCGGACCAAGTCCACGGCGCGACACCGTTGGGGTGTGCGTCGGCCACATCCTTGCTAGCTTCAACGATCGTGCCGTCCCGCATGATTACCTCCAGCCGCCCGCCAAATGCACGCTTCGCTGGGTCCGGATCGTGATAGCGGCGCTCCCAATCCGCGTCTTCCCGAGTTTCGATCTTGTTCCAAAGCGACACCGTTTCTGGCCGCGCGGCTCGATGGGGAGCATAACTGTCGTCGTGATGCCAGCGTCCGTCCTCCAACGCCACGGCCAGGATGTACATGGCCGAGTGGTCTAAAGTTTCGCGGCTCGCCGTGGGATCGAACTTCTGAGGATCGTTGGAGCCGGTGCCGATCACTGAATGAGTGTGGTGGGAGGTGTGCAGGATGATCTGGTCGACCTCGTTTACGTCAATATCCTCGCGCACCTCGCATGCCAGATCAATCAACGCCTGCGCCTGGTATTCCGCCGAATGCGCTTTGGTGTAAGTCTCCATGATGCCCCGCGGCGCCTTACCCGGGGCCGGCAAACGAATCGTGTACGCACCCTGTGTACCGTCCAGCATCCAGGCGATAACCGAATCTGCACCTTCGTATACCGGGTTCGGCGCGCCTTCGCCACGCATGGCTCTGTCCACGGCCTCGATGGCCGTCTTGCCCGAATACCCCGGGACGTAGGCCTTCCAAGACGTGATCCCCCCCTTCCGTGATTGCCGGGTCGAAAATCCCAGGTGCACCGCCTGATTGATCGCGTGGTAGACAACTTCGATCGGAAGATCCAACAGCGCCCCAAGCCCTGCCACCGCGCTCGGCAACAGGTGCGCTACGTGATCCTTCTTGTGCGCATGCAGGCTGATGCCTTTCATCAGGGCCACATGCACCTCATAGGCAATGGCGACGCTGCGGATCAATGCCGCGCCGTCTTTCCCTGTCTGTTGGGCGACAGCGATCAGCGGAACGATATTGTCGCCGGGGTGGCCGAAATCCTTAGCCAAAAACGTGTCATGGAAATCCAGTTCGCGCACCGCCGTGGCATTGGCCCAGGCGGCCCATTCGGCATGTACGGTGAGTTCTGGGGCGAGCCCGAACAAGGTTGCGCCATTGGGATGCGGATGGGCCAAGGCCATGGCTCGCGCAGACGCCGCGGGCTGGCGGTTGATGGCCGCCAATGCCACGGCGGCGTTGTCCACCACCCGGCACCGCACCATCTCCGCCACGTCATCATCGATGGGCGGACGGCTGAGCGCGTATTCGGCGATTTTCCAGGCCAGCTCATCCTCGCGTGGATGGGATTCCACCGCGTCCCAGACGCGGACATAGTGGTCTTGCATGTGCGGATCCTCCTTGGTCGCGTCGACCCTATCCCCTCGACCCCTCGAAATCCACCGTGATTGACGCGGCCCCGCCAGGGGTGGGAAGCTAGTCGGGAAAAGGTACCCAAAGCTTATGAACCGCATACCCTCCTCCGTTTCGCTTGCAATCACTACCCTCCTTGTGGCCCTGGGAGTCATGATGACCCCGGCGGGGGCTGTGACCACGCGGGAATGCGTGGAAGATTTCAACGCCCTGATCGCGGAGATTGAACGCAATCGTCAGTCCGCCATCACCAAGCTCAATCGGCAACTGACCGAGGCGGATACACGCCAACAGCGCGACAGCCTAAAATTTTTGCTGGAGCAAGTTTGGGATGATGAGGAACGTCAGCGCGCAACCGCCGGCATGATCCGCAGGGATTGCGAAAAAGCCGCCAAGGTCAATGGCTAAGACACTAGCTCATCCACCCAACAAATTTCTCGTTCTCCTGACCACCACGACGGTACAGGCGTTGGTCACCATGAATGTGGTGATACCAGCAGCGATCGCCCCAGAAATGGCAGCCATGCTGGAAGTTGAACCCGCCATGGTCGGCATCCAGATCGGCATCGCCTATTTTGGGGCGGCGGCGCTTTCGGCCATGTCGGGAACCGTGGTGCGCCGCTGGGGGGCGTTGCGGGCCAGCCAATTGGCCTTGATGCTATCCGCGGTCGGCGCGGCGCTGATGGCGGTACCGTCGTTGGGCGTTTTGGCCGTGGGCGCGGTATTCTGTGGGCTCGGATATGCCCTGACCAATCCGCCGGCCTCACACCTCCTGGCTCGGGTAACGACCCCAACAGACCGGAATTTCCTATTTTCCATTAAGCAGACATCTGTGCCACTGGGCGGCGCGGCGGCGGGCTTCATGGCGCCGCCAGTGGCGCTAACGTGGGGGCCGCAAGCGCCATTGATCGTCGGCGTTGCCGTCACCGTGGCTGTGGCACTAGCCATGCAGCCGTTGCGGTGGAGTTGGGACGCGGACCGGGACCCGGCCCATTCGCTAAAACGCAATCCGCTCACAGAGATGGCGATCATGTGGCATGAACGACGGCTCCGCTATTACGGATTCGTCGCCTTTTGTTTCGCGGCCATGCAGCTGTGCCTGACCACCTTCACTGTAACCATGCTGGTGACCGATCTGGGCTTTGGCCTAATCGAAGCGGGAATCATTCTGGCAATCCTGCAGATCGCCGGGGTCACCGGCCGACTATGGTGGGGATGGCTGGCGGATCGTATACGCGATGGCAACGCGGCGCTCCTGATGATCGCGTTGTTAAGTGTCGTTTTCGCCCTGGCCACATCGGCGCTCACAGCCCAATCGCCCCATGTTTGGGTCTATGCACTGATGGCCCTGTTCAGTTTCGCTGCTGTCGGCTGGAACGGGGTCTTCATGGCGGAGATCGCGCGCATCGCTCCTGTAGACGCCACCAGCAAGGCCACCGGCGCCGTTCTCGTAGTCAGCTTCGCCGGCATCCTTGTCGGACCGCCGGCGTTCACGGCCACGCATGCGGTGCTTGGCAGCTATACAGCCACCTTCGGCGTCTTTGCCGGCGTGTCGGCACTGGGCGGAATTTATCTATGTTGGCTGCGCCGCTGGGAGCGGCGCCACCACGCGGCTCAGTGAAGTTCGGCGCGAATCTTCTGGCGGTAGAGATCAATGGGGACCAGCTTTCCCCACTTCTCCACGTACCAGTACTGCCAGCCGTTGCAGGCCGGAGCCTTCTGCACAAAGGCTCCGACTTGGTGGATGGAACCCTTGAAGTCACCCGTAATCAGCGTACCGTCGGCGCGCACGCGCGCGGAATGACGGCGCCGGCTATCGGTCAGCACTTGGCCGGGCTCCAGCAGGCCACGCTCCAGGAGCCAGCCGAAGGGGATGCGGGGCTGTTCCCGTTTTTGTTCGATTTTCAAGATATCTTCCTCTGAGATACGGCGGATCTTGCCGATCCGCTTCTTGGCGATGGCCGCGTAAACCTTGTCCTGTTCGATGCCCACATAGTGGCGGCCTAGCTTCTTCGCCACGGCGCCCGTGGTGCCGCTACCAAAAAAGGGGTCGAGCACCGTGTCACCGACGTTCGTGGCGGCGATGATGGTCCGGTACAGCAAACCTTCCGGCTTCTGGGTGGGATGGGCCTTCTTACCGTCGATCTTCAACCGCTCAACACCCGAACAGATCGGCATGAGCCAGTCAGAACGCATTTGGAGATCGTCGTTCAGGGCCTTCATGGATTCGTAATTAAACCGGTATTTGGAAACTTTCGACCGGGCGCACCAGATCATAGTCTCGTGGGCATTGGTGAACCGTCGGCCGCGGAAATTAGGCATGGGATTGTTTTTCCGCCAGATAACATCATTGAGCATCCAGTAGCCCAGATCCTGTAGGGCCGTGCCGACTCGAAAAATGTTGTGATAGCTGCCGATGACCCAAAGCGTGCCGTCGGGCTTCAACACCCGCCGCGCAGCAACCAACCAATCCCGGCTGAACTGGTCATACGCGGCGAAGCTTTCGAACTGATCCCAGTCATCGTTGACGGCATCGACCTTGGAATTATTTGGCCTATGCAGTTCACCCTCCAATTGAAGATTGTACGGCGGATCGGCGAACACCATGTCGATGCTGGCTTCTGGCAAGGAGTTCATCTGTTCGATGCAGTCACCGATCAGGATGCTGTCGGCGAATGCCGGCGGGCTAATGGTCGGGGCCGGGCCGAGCCTTCCCCGTTTTTTTTTATAATCTCTGCCCATAGTCGGCGCAGCATGAAGAACCATGGAGTCGCCGTCAAGATCGAAATGGAATCAAAGGGTTAGAGGCGATTCAACGCAAGATATGGAGCCCGTGACTCAGTCGGGACTCAATATCTTGCGGATTGGCGCGAAGCTTTTCCGATGGAACGAGGTTATACCCAGGCGAGCCAGCGCATCCTGATGTTCCCGGGTCCCATAACCGGCATTGGAGGCCCAGCCATAACCCGGGTGGCGGGCGTCCAGTTTACGCATGATACGATCCCGGGTGACCTTCGCCACGATGGAGGCGGCCGCAATAGAAAGCGAATGCCCGTCCCCTTTGACCACGCATTCGAAAGAGCACGCCAGCGCCGGTTCGCTGTTCCCATCGATCAACGCGTAACTCGGCGTGGGGTCGCCCAAGACGGCAACCGCGCGCGCCATAGCCAGCATCGTCGCCTGCAGGATGTTCATGATGTCGATCTCATCGACGCTGGCCTCCCCGACACCGATGCGGGCGGTAGCCCAGAGTTCGGCGAACAGGTCTTCACGGGCGTCAGGCTTGAGCTTCTTCGAATCATCCAGTCCCGTCCGCAGCGCCGAGGACAGATTGTGACGATCCAAGATCGCCGCCCCGGCGACCACGGGGCCCGCCCATGGGCCGCGGCCAGCCTCGTCAACGCCGGCGATGACGTCATGGCCAGCGCGCCGGGCCGCATCCTCAAAGGTCCAATCAGGCATCTTTGCGAGACCCGGTTGGTTTGCGTCGGGAACGCGGTTTCTTGGCTGGCGCGCCCTTACCGATGGTCACCGTCTTGGACGTCGATTTTCGTATCCCCGCCTTTCGTAGTGCGTGCTTTGGCTTCGGTGCCGCCTTCGCCTGAGACGTCGGCATGGAATCGACATCGATCACCGGAGGTTCTGTCTGCGGGCACACTCGCTGGGGTTCGGTTTTCTCAGGCAGAGGGATCTCGACGGCGGCACTCGTATCCCCGGTTTTTATGAATGGAGTGTCCGCTTCTGACAATTGGGCCGTTTCGTGTTCCCGTTTGCGCCGCAAACGACGGCGGCGGAGCCAAAACGCGGCCCTGCGAAGCTGGCGCTGCGTGCTTGTGCGGGCGCCGCCGATAGCGTCCGAAAGCAACTCCACCTCAGGGCCGTAGACCAGCTTCATCAACTCGCGGCCTTCCGTAACGCCGTAGCTCACCAGCAACTGGACGCGGCGGCCCGTGAAAACCCAAAGCGGGCTCAATGCCAGGCTCATGACCGTGACGGCGATGATTAGGCGGCTGTTGGTTTCGCTGATGACGTTAACGTCGACCGCAATTACTGCCAAAAGGAAAGAGAATTCGCCCACCTGAGCGATCATAATCCCAGCCAAGAAAGCGTGGTGCAGCGCCTGACCCATTAAGGTAAGCGCGGCCACGTTAATGGCCGTCTTGAAGATGGTGATGATCGCAAACAGGGCCAGCACAATGCTTAGATTGTCCCAGATGTAATCAAGGTCTATCAAGAGCCCCACAGACAGGAAAAACACCATCATCAAGACGCTTTGGATGGGTTGCGTGGCTCCCAACATGGGTTGACGGTCGGTAGAGTTGCCGATGATCAGCCCGGCTAAGAATGCCCCGTAAGCCGCCGAGAGCCCCAACAAGCCCGACAACGCCGCCAGGCCGAAACAGAAACACAATGCACTCAACGGCAACAGGTCCGCGTGCCCAGCGACGACCCTCGAAAACGGCAGTTCCACCTTTCGCCCACCGCTCAAGTACAGGATCAGCCCGACCAGGAAGGCTACCGAGAACAGAATTTTCGGCACCACCAGCCAGTCGACACTGTCGCCGCCCATGGCGTTGACGGTAATCATCATGGGCACCACGGCCAGATCTTGGGCAATCAGCACACCGACGGCGATTCGCCCCGTACGACGACGCAACTCACCCAGGCTTTCCATGACTTTCACAGCCACAGCCGTAGATGAGAGCGCGATCGCAAATCCAAACAGGATTGCCGCCGGAACGGACCAACCAAGCAACCGCGCGGCGATCAACATGACGCCCACGCTGGCGCCGATCTGCACCGACGTGGTCACCAAGGCCAGAACCCAGACCCGCCGGAACGCGCGCAACGACAATTCCATGCCGATCAGAAACAGCAGCATGAGGACACCCAGTTCCGCCAGGCTGTCGATGCCGGTGCGGTCCTGCACCAAGCCCAGACCCGACGGCCCGAGCAATACACCGGCCAGAATATATCCGACGATGGCCGGTTGGCGGAGACGCTCCAGGATTACCCCACAGGCCAACGCTGCCACGGCAACGGCGGCAATCCCGGTCAGGGCCTCGTGGGCATGTCCTTCCATGTAAGGACTTTAGCACTCAGACGTTAAAGGACGGACAACACAAATGCATAAAGTTCCGCCGTTTCCTTCAAGCGATCGAACCGACCCGACGCGCCGCCATGGCCCGCATCCATATTTGTCTTCAGACAAATCGTATTGTCGTCCGTCTTCAACTCACGAAGTTTAGCCACCCACTTCGCCGGCTCCCAGTACGTAACCCGCGGGTCCGTCAGGCCCGCCGTGACAAAAATATTAGGATAATCCTTGGCGGCTACGTTGTCGTATGGCGAATAGGATCGGATGTAATCATAGGCTTCTGGATATACGATCGGATTGCCCCACTCCGGCCATTCCGGCGGCGTCAGGGGTAGCGTGTCATCGAGCATGGTGTTCAGAACATCTACGAACGGAACGTCCGCCAGGATGGCGCCGAACAGCTGCGCGAAGATGTAGGCGATGGCGTTGACGAAGGTGAAGGACGTCTCCAGCGCGATGTTGCGGTCGGCCTTGAGCGACGGGTCACGCTTGACGCGGATGTTCGCGACCAGCGACACGATGGCGCGGGTCACGGTGATGACGGGGTTGAAGTGCGCGCCGGAGATGTGGGCGCCCATGTAGGTGACGGCCATGTAGATGGCGCCGGTGGCGAGGGGGTGGGAGAAGCCGGAGGCCATGGAGAACACGAGGCCGATGCAGAAGGTGCCGGCAAACTCGATGAACCACGGCGAGGTAGACCGCATGGAGAACAGGTGCGGCGACTCCTCATGGCCTTGGGGGGCGACGGGTGCCTCAGTGGGCGTCGCGACCCTGCAGGAACAAGGCAGCAGCCGCAGCAAGCAAGCAAGCATGCAAGAGTGAGCACCGCGTGTCATG
>CAJWVP010000007.1 GCA_913048145.1 uncultured Rhodospirillaceae bacterium | reverse complement strand
TCACTATAAATGCTCATATCTAATTTTTTAGCAATTTGGATAATCTTATTTTCTTGAGATGCGTTTATTTTATTCTTAATCATTTCATAAGCTACAGCTCGATAGAGTTGACCACTTAACAAAACAGGAGCATTAATCTTTTTGTACATTGTCATTCATAATTTGATTTATTGAGACAAAAGGTCCCGTTTAAGGTAATGCAATCTTGACGCGATGCTCAATGTGTGGTCTCACCCGCATAAATAAGAATTACCGGTATCATGTGTATCATTATAGTGAATTATATCATCTAACGGGAACTGGAGACGACGATGAAAATGACCACTGAAGAGGCCTTCGTTAAGGTCCTCCAAATGCACGGTATCGAACATGCGTTCGGGATTATCGGCTCGGCCATGATGCCCGTGTCGGACTTGTTCCCGAAAGCTGGAATTACCTTTTGGGATTGCGCTCACGAAACCAATGCTGGCATGATCTGTGATGGGTATACCCGCTCGACGGGGAAGATGGCCATGGCTATCGCCCAGAATGGGCCGGGCATCACCGGTTTCGTCACACCCATCAAAACGGCCTATTGGAATCACACACCAATGCTCCTGGTGACCCCTCAGGCAGCAAACAAGACCATGGGGCAAGGCGGCTTCCAGGAAGTGGAACAAATGGCGCTTTTCAAGGATATGGTCTGCTATCAAGAAGAAGTCCGTGACGCATCACGGATTCCGGAAGTCCTAAACCGGGTGATAGAACAGGCCTGGCGCGGTTCCGCGCCAGCGCAGATGAACGTACCCCGCGACTTCTGGACCCAGGTTATTGATGTGGAACTGCCGCAAATTGTGCGTTTCGAGCGGCCGGCAGGCGGCGCTAAGGCCATCTCCGAGGCCGCCGACATGCTGTCCACTGCTAAGTTTCCGGTGATCCTGTCTGGCGCAGGTGTAGTCATCGGTGGCGCGATCCCCGATTGCATGGCCTTGGCCGAGCGTCTCGATGCCCCGGTGTGCTCCGGCTACCAACATAACGACAGCTTCCCAGGTAGTCATCCCATGGCCGCTGGCCCACTCGGCTATAACGGCTCCAAGGCAGGCATGCAGCTGATCGCTCAAGCAGACGTAGTCCTCGCGCTCGGTACGCGCCTGAACCCCTTCTCAACCCTCCCCGGCTACGGCATCGACTACTGGCCAAAGGATGCGAAGATCATCCAGGTCGACATCAACCCCGACCGCATTGGCCTTACTAAGCCCGTAACTGTCGGCATCTGCGGAGACGCCAAGCAAGTTGCTCAGTCGATTCTGGCCCAGCTCTCATCCTCGGCAGGCGACACCAACCGCGAAGAGCGCAAGGCAATCATTCACCAGACTAAGTCCGCTTGGGCCCAGGAGCTCTCCAGCCTGGACCACGAAGAAGACGATCCCGGCACGGTCTGGAACGCCGAAGCTCGGATCCGCGACGCCGACCGCATGTCACCCCGTCAGGCTTGGCGCGCCATTCAGGCGGGCCTACCAACGGAAGCGATCATCTCGTCTGATATCGGCAACAACTGCGCCATCGGCAACGCCTACCCCACCTTCGAGGAAGGTAGGAAGTACCTGGCACCGGGCCTTTTTGGGCCTTGTGGCTACGGCTTCCCTTCGATCTTGGGCGCTAAGATAGGCAACCCCGATACCCCCGTCGTCGGCTTCGCCGGCGACGGCGCCTTCGGAATATCCATGAACGAGATGTCGTCCTGCGGCCGAGAGGAATGGCCCGCCATCACCATGGTCATCTTTCGCAACTACCAGTGGGGCGCCGAGAAACGTAACACAATCCTCTGGTACGACGACAACTTCGTCGGCACGGAACTGGACCCGCAACTAAGCTACGCCAAAGTTGCCGAAGGCTGCGGTCTGAAAGGTGTCACGGTGCATAGCCAGGACGAACTAACCGAAGCCCTTAAAACCTCGTGCGAAGAGCAGAAGAACGGTGTCACCACTTTCATCGAAGTCATTCTTAACCAGGAACTGGGCGAGCCCTTCCGTCGCGATGCCATGAAAGCGCCGGTGCCGGTAGCGGGTATCGACCCCAACGACATGCGTCAGCAGCAAGTCTAAAGCTTGCGCTAACGCACAAGACCCAGGGCTGGATGGCTTCCTCTGCCGTCCGGCCCTATTCTAATCCGGTTATCGGAGCCTTCCCATGCTGAGCGAAATACCCTTCGAAGTACCTCCCTACCTGCTAGACCGCATTGAGGGTATGGATCGGGTCCGTATGGCTATCGCCGGCGCAGATCATCCCATCGCACTGAAAAGCGCCCGCCAAGGTGCAGATGCAGGCCTGATCGAGCCCGTTCTGGTGGGCGATGCAGATGTCATTCGCGCCGCCGCCCGCGACATTGATTGGGACATCGCCAGCTTTGCGATCGTCGACGCCGTCGGCGAGGAGAAAGCCCCCGCTGCCGCAGTCGCATTGGCTAAGTCTGGTGAAGTTACCTCGCTGATGAAGGGCCATGTGCACACGGATGCCCTGATGAAGGCCGTGGTCAATCGCGAACACGGCCTCCGCACGAGCCGGCGCCTTAGCCATATCTTCCACATGACAGTTCCAGGCAACGACCGGGTCCTAATGATCACCGATGCCGCGGTCAACGTGCAGCCCGACACAGACACAAAGATCGACATCACCAACAACGCCATCGCAATGGCACATGCGCTAGGCAACCCAAAACCCAGGGTGGCTCTGCTGTCGGGGACAGAATCGGTGCTGCCGGCCATGCCGTCCAGCGTTGATGCCGCCAAAGTGGTGAAGCGCGCCAACGCTGGGGAAGTAAAGAACGCCATCGTCGACGGGCCATTTGCCTTCGACAACGCCCTCTCCAAGAAAGCCGCGGCACTGAAGGGCATGGATGGACCTGTGGCTGGACAGGCCGATATTCTCGTGGTCCCCAACATCGAGACTGGAAACGGCCTGTTTAAGATGATGGTATATTTTATGAGCGGCCTTGCTGCAGGCGTGGTCATGGGCGCGGCCGTACCGATCGTGCTCACGTCGCGCGCCGATCCCCCGGAAGCACGATTCGCGGCCACGGCCATCGCCGCAATTGTCGCCGACGCCAATAACTAATCGTCGACAAACATATGGGTATCAGCCAGAGGCACTATCCAAGCGCACCGACCCGGCAATCAGTTTCCGCAGAATGTTGCGGAACTCCGGTGCTTCCCAGGTCATGATGCAAGTTTCGGCCACTGTGGCGAGAATCTCCACGCTCAGTGTCTCCATAAAATTATGCTCATCATTATGTTTATTTATTTAATGACGCCACCCTGGACAGGGTCAATAATCCGCCCATCAATAAACATTAGCGTCGAAAGACCACGATCATGAGCAATCTTACCGCATGTCAGACAATTGCCGAATGGGTTGCCGAGTTCGATCTCGACCATGTGCCGGTTGCAG
Organism: uncultured Rhodospirillaceae bacterium; assembly: GCA_913048145.1. Classification (GTDB taxonomy): domain Bacteria; phylum Pseudomonadota; class Alphaproteobacteria; order Rhodospirillales; family Casp-alpha2; genus UBA3470. Next base: position 19,179 of record CAJWVP010000007.1, on the reverse strand, counting down.
CGCGGACCGCCGCTATGCAGAGTTGGGTTGATGTTCTCGGCTGCATGGTAGGCGGCCAAACCATTGAAGCGGTTGAAAAAGTTCGCACGCTGGCCCTCAACGAATACGGCGCGGGGCCTTGCCGAATCGCTGGCATGGACCATACCACCTCGGCCACGGGGGCTGCGCTGACCAATGGTGCGGCGGCTCACGCCCTGGACTACGATGACACCTCTTATGCAGGGGTCGTCCATGCCTCCGCCACCATAGCCGCCGCCGTTCTAGCCGCATCTGACCATGCGGACACTGACGGCCGTACCGTCTTCACCGCCTTCATTGCCGGTTCCGAAGCCGAATACGCATTTGGACGCGCCGCTAGCAATCAAATCTTCATGGATGGCTGGTGGACGACATCGGTGTTCGGCGGCCTCGGTGCGGCTGCTGGTGCTTCAAAGGCCCTCGGATTGAATACGGAGCAGACCGCGTTAGCCATAGCCCACGCCTTGTGCCGAGCCAGCGGGCTCCGCATCGCCAACGGTACCGAGGCCAAGTTTGTTGGCAACGGTCAGGTCGCCGCCCTGGGCATCACCAGCGCGCAATTCGGCGAAGCAGGCATTTCCGCGCCTCTGGATGCTCTCGAGGGTGTCAACGGCATGGCGCATTTGATAAAGCGCAGTCCCCTGGAAATTAGCCAGCTTGATGACCTTGGCAAACACTGGTCCATACTCGATCCGGGTGTCTATCTAAAACCTTATCCCGCCTGTTCCGCCTCGCACGCCGCAGCCGAGGCAACTAGTGAATTGCTGCACGAAAACGACCTTGGACCTGACGACATCTCCGCCATCGAGGTGGACGCGCCGCAGATCGTCATTGACAGCCTGGTCTACGACGTTCCGAACCGCGTGCCCCAGGGCCAGTTTAGCCTACCGTTCATCTTAGCCTGCGTGATTATGGACCGCGGCTTCACAGTCGCGCGAGCCGGCCCTGACGCACTTGCAGATTCGGCTGTGCGGGCCCTCATACCGAAAATCTCAATGCACCACGACCCAGACTTAACCGCAAAATCCGAGGCAGGCGAGATCGGCCCCGAATGTGCTCGGGTACGTATTAGGACAGTAGACGGCAGCACCATCGAGCGCTTCAATTCAGAAGCTGTTGGAGCACCTAAGAAACCGATGAGCGATGTCCAAGTGAACAACAAGTTCCACGAACTGGCCACCGCTGCCGGGCACGGCGGACGCGCGAACGCCTGGCTCCAGCGCATCCGTAACATTGTCAACCTCCGACGCTGCCGAGACCTCTGGCAGGACTGAAGGATAGCCGACTATGCAGAAATACTCGATCTTCTCCCTGGCCCGGAACGCGTTGACCAGTCACAAGAACTGGGGTGAAGCTTGGCGCAACCCTGACCCGAAACAAGAATACGATGTAATTATCATCGGCGCCGGGGGTCACGGCCTAGCGACCGCATATTACTTGGCCAAAAACCACGGCATCACCAACGTAGCTGTATTAGAGAAAGGCTATCTGGGCGGCGGCAATACGGGGCGGAACACGACCATTGTCCGAGCCAACTACTTGCTGCCGGAGAACGAGCTGTTCTACGAGCATTCCCTTAAGCTCTGGGAAGGATTGAGCCAGGATTTGAACTTCAATGTCATGTTCTCTCAACGTGGTGTAATCAACTTGGCGCACACGGATGCTCAGGTCGACGCCCACCAACGGCGCGGAAACGCCATGATCTTAAACGGTGCCGATGGGGTCTGGCTAAATAAGCATGAGGTTAAAGCTCGCGCACCCCTTCTGGACATTTCGGACAGGGCTCGCTTCCCGATAAAGGGAGGCCTATTACAGCCACGCGCTGGCACGGCTCGACACGATGCTGTGGCCTGGGGTTTCGCTCGGGGCGCGGACGCGCGGGGCGTCGATATCATTCAGAACTGCGAAGTGACTGGGATCGACATTGAGAACGGCGGCGTCGTCGGCGTACAGACCTCGCGCGGCGCTATTAAGGCGAAAAAAATCGGCACCGCCGTTGCTGGCCACACGGGTCATATCGCGGCCATGGCTGAGATGCGCCTACCTATCGAAAGCCACGTGCTTCAGGCCATGGTTTCTGAACCGGTGAAACCTTGTCTCGACACAGTGGTCACGTCGGGAGCAACACATACCTACATCTCCCAATCGGACAAGGGCGAATTGGTCATGGGCGGTGACCTGGACTTATATAATTCCTACGCCCAGCGCGGTAATTTCCCACGCATTGAGGAAGTTGTAGCATCCGTCATTTCCATGTTCCCAGCCTTCAGTCGCCTGCGCCTCATGCGAACTTGGGGTGGGGTTATGGACATGTCCATGGATGGCAGCCCGATCATCACCAAAACCGATATCAATGGCTTTTACATCAATGGCGGCTGGTGCTATGGCGGCTTCAAAGCGACGCCCGGCTCGGGCTGGGTCTACGCCCACACCATTGCCAACGACACGCCGCACAAACTAAACGAAGGCTTCGCGTTAAACCGGTTCGAACATGGCTACATGATCGACGAAGAAGGCTCCGGCGCAACTCCTAACGCGCATTAACAAGGAACGATACAATATGTTGGAGATCAACTGCCCCTACTGCGGCAAGCGCGCGCAAAAAGAATTTACATACGCTGGCGACGCTGGCGCCGAACGCCCCAATCTAGAGACTGGTACAAATCAGGATTGGTTCGAATTCGTGTACCTGCGCAACAACCCGCGCGGCCTACATGATGAACTATGGCATCATTCGGCGGGCTGTCGTCGCTTAATCAAAGTGCGCCGCGATGTGGTCACACATGAGATTATCGACACTGGCGCGCCCAGCGACAGCCTGAGCACTGGCGCGTCATGAACCATCAGCCATTCCGTAAGCCGACAGGCGGCAACATTGACCGCAGCCAGCCCCTCACCTTTACCTTCGATGGCAAGGTCTACCAAGGCTATTCTGGAGATACCCTCGCCTCAGCTCTAATGGCCAATGGCGTCAAACTGCTGGCACGAAGCTTCAAATACCACCGGCCGCGTGGCCTTACCGGATACGGCGTGGAGGAATCCAACGTCCTAGTGCAACTACGTACCGGCGCCCGTTCAGAGCCCAACATCCCAGCGACACAGGTTGAGCTCTATGAGGGCCTTGTGGCTGAAAGCCAGAACAGATGGCCAAGCCTGCATTTCGACATTGGTGCCGTGAATTCCAAGCTATCTGGCTTATTCCCATCCGGGTTCTACTACAAAACCTTCATGTGGCCGGCAAAATTTTGGCCGTTCTACGAACACGCCATTCGTCACATTGCTGGCATGGGGAAATCGCCAACCCTTGAGGATCCGGACAGCTACGCCCACAATTACCGCCATTGCGACGTGTTAATCGCCGGCGGAGGCCCTGCTGGCTTGATGGCCGCGCTAAGCGCCGGACAAAGCGGTGCTCGGGTCATTCTGTGTGATGAAAACGCGGACTTCGGCGGCATGCTGCGAGGCCGACGTGACACCATCAGGGGCAAGCCGGGGCCGGAATGGGTCGCCGACACGGCAGCACGGTTGGCGGCTATGAAAAATGTCAGGTTGCTTCGCCGAACCACGGCCGCCGGCTATTACGATCACAACCTTATAGTCCTGGACGAACGGGTCGCCGATCACAAGGCCACGCCTGAGAACCACGAACCGCGCCATCGAATCTGGCACGTGCGCGCCAAGGAAGTGGTGTTGGCCACAGGCAGCATCGAACGCCCCCTTGTCTTTGCAGATAACGACCGACCTGGGGTCATGCTGACGTCGGCCGCCCAGGCCTACGCGAACGCCCATGGTGCCCTCGCTGGCCGCCGTGCCGTAATCTTCACCAACAATGCATCCGCCTACGCTGCCGCCGCCGATCTGAAGGCCGCGGGTATTGAAGTCCAAGCCATTGTCGACTTGCGCGATAGCCTCGAGGCGCCCGAACTGAAAATCGCCGCCAACGCGAATATCGGCGTACTAAACCGCCATGTGGTCGTTGCGGCACATGGCGCAAAGTCTGTGCATTCAGTGACGGTTATGCCAGTCGATAGCAATACCACCCCTGTTGGCGAGGCCCAGGAAATCCTATGTGACGTGGTCTGTCTGTCCGGCGGCTGGACACCTAGTGTACATCTTTTTTCGCAGTCCCGCGGCAAGCTCTGCTATGACGAAACCCTGTCCGCCTTTGTCCCAGATAAAAGCTTTCAACGCGAACGTTCCGCCGGTGCTTGCCAGGGTGCCTTTCAACTGGACGCCTGCCTGCATGAAGGCGCCAAGGCAGGTGCCCAGGCCGCCGTCGCAGCCGGGTTCGCTACCACAGCCGCGGATGTGCCCAGATGCAGTGCCGATGCTGTCGTCAAACCGCGCTTACTCTGGGCTATCCCAGCGCCGGATCATCTGCACGGTGGCAAACAGTTCGTTGACCTGCAAAACGACGTCACGGCGGCAGACGTAGGCCTAGCCTACCAGGAGGGCTATCACTCCGTCGAACACTTGAAACGTTACACAACCCTCGGAATGGGCACAGACCAGGGTCGCACATCAAACGTCAATGGCCTCGCCATTATGGCAGGGCACCGAGCGGAAGCTATTACTGCCGTCGGAACAACCACGTTCAGGCAACCCTTCACGCCGATCCCAATGGGTGCTGTTGCTGGCTTGAACGCCCATGACCACGTGGCGCCGGTCCGCACAACACCACTCCATCACTGGCACGAGAGCTTGGGTTCCCCCTTCGCCCCGACCGGGCAATGGCTACGCGCCCAGGGATATCCAAAGGATGGTGAAACCCTAGAGCAGGCGACAATGCGCGAAGCCAAGCATGTACGCGAGAAGGTTGGGATCGTGGACGTGTCAACTCTAGGTAAGATCGACGTGCAGGGACCGGACGCACTAGAATTCCTGAACCGTGTATACATAAACAGCTTTTCCAACTTGGCGGTTGGCAAATGCCGTTACGGCGTCATGCTGCGCGAGGATGGATTGGTGGACGATGACGGTGTGGTGACGCGCTTAGCGGAAAACCGCTACATGATCACCACCACGACCACCCATGCCAGCGCGGTCATGAATCGCCTTGAATACCTCCTGGACGTGGACTGGCCTTCGCTAAACGTCCACCTTTTATCCGTCACCGACGATTGGTCCGGCATCGCTATAGCGGGACCACACTCGCGCACAGTCCTGACTAAGGTGACCTCCGCCGATCTTTCCAACAGTGCCGTTCCATTCATGGGTTATGCCGAAATCGACATAGACGGTGTGCCCGTGCGCCTGTTCCGAATTAGCTTTTCCGGCGAACTGGCCTACGAAATCAACATGGCGCCCAATGCCACACGTACAGTTTGGGACGCACTTTTGAAAGCCGGTGCTAACCAAGAGATAATTCCCTACGGTTTAGAGGCCATGAATGTGCTCCGCATTGAGAAAGGCCACGTGGTCGGCGGCGAATTAAATGGCCGCACCACGGCTGACGGCTTGGGCTTTGGTAAGATGATATCCACCAAAAAGGCCTTTGTCGGTAAGGTTCCAGCCCGGCGCGCGGGGTTAACGCGGGACGATATTCATCAATTGGTGGGGCTTGTACCCACTGACGAGAAGACCCGCATCCCGCGTGGCGCGCAATTGATTGCCGATCCTAAGGCTACTAAACCCGTCGCCATGCAGGGCGAGGTCACCTCCCAATGTATGAGCCCGAACCTTGGCCACCCCATCGCCTTAGCCCTACTGAACGGCGGCCGTGCGCGCCACGGGGAAACCCTAAAAGCTCACTCGCCGATCACCGGTCAGACCGTGACGGTGACTGTGACTAACCCTATCTTCATCGATCCCCAAGGAGAACGGCTCCGTGGTTGATTTAACCCTCTCTCTTGCGCCCGGAACCTACGGCGCAGAAAACCGCGAAGGCCCCGGCGTCACGGTCTCCCAACGCCATGGCCTACACATCTTGCACTTGGCCGGCGACCTTAGCGATACGGATTTCCCCACCGCCGCACGCCACGCCCTAGGATTACCCCTACCCCAATTGGCTGGGGAAACTCGCGATGGTCATGGCGTGCGCGTCCTCTGGCTGGCGCCGAACCGCTGGCTTGTGGTCAGTGGCCATAAGTTGGAAACGGACGCCTTTGGCGAGAAGGCATCGGTTAATGACGTGGGGCAAGGCCGCTCTGTTCTGCGCCTGAGCGGGCGCAGCGTGCGTGACCTATTGTGTAAAGGCTGCCCAATAGACTTGGATCCACAGTCCTTTTCCGCCGGCCACGCGGCGGCGACTTTGCTCGGCCATCTTAATGTTGTTATTGATTGTATCGCCGATGATGTCTTCGATCTCTACGTGACCCGTTCCTTCGATCATTTTATCCACGACTGGCTGGTCCGCGCAGGGAAGGAATTCGGCGTCAGGATTTCTGCCGCCTAATCCCAACGGTTGCAATTTGAAGCCCTGGGAGTTTCAGATCGCGTCGGGTTTCGAAACAAATAGGCTGCCACCCTAGAAATGTTCTCCTTATAGATTCTAAAGAGAAGCCGACACGCATCGACGCAGTACTTGCAGAATTGTCGGGCATCTTCTAGCTCGACGAAAAAGAGAGGATTCCCGTGTGGCCCAATTCTGCCGCCGCTTCGGCCAACAAAGTTTCTCCAGGCTTTACGATTGAGAAGTCCACACCCACGCGTTCGACAGCCATGTCGTCGCCGTCAAATGTCACACGCGTGAACCAGGAGTTTTCCAGATCGCGGGTTTCTGGAAAGTCAGAACGGAAATGAGCACCACGGGAATCTTCGCGGGCCTCGGCAGCCTTGACGATAGAACGGCTTACGAGGATGAGGTTCTTCAGGTTCATCCAATCGTGCCAAGTGAGATTGTAGGCAACGTTCGTGCCATCGACGCCGAGCTGGTTAAGGTTCGTTTCTAGATCAGCCAGCTTGCCTGTCGCCCGGGTCAGACTGTCCGCGTCGCGGAGAATCCCAGCGTCGTCCCACATAAACTCAAACATATCCTCGCGGATGCTCTCCAGGTTGGCAGGCTTGTTCGCAAACGGATGGTGGCAATACGCGAGGGCCGCATCAATGGCGGCTAGGTCCGGGTCGCGCCACTCCCCCTCCAATGGGACCCACTTCGCCATGGCATCCCCAGCCAAACCGCCGAACACAGTGGAATTCCCTACGCCGTTACCGCCCAACCGGTTGGCGCCGTGCACACCGCCCGTATCTTCGCCGGCCGCATAGAGCCCGGTGATCGCCGTCGTGCAATCCACATTGAATTCCACACCGCCCATCATGTAGTGCGCTGTAGGCACCACCTCGACATCACCACCCACCAAGTCGAAACCACAGTCGGCGCAGCGTTCAACCATCCCCTTGAACATCTTGCTTACAGTGGGGTGGTCTAAGTGCTTCATAGTGATGTAGAGGCCGCCGTGCTGAGCCGTGTTACCGGCCCGCATCTCTGTTAACATGGCGCGCGAGACGATGTCTCGGGTCGCCCGCTCGTTCCGCTCATCGTACTTATGCATGAAGCGTTCTTTGTCACCACCCAAAAGGTACCCACCGAAGCCACGCAAGCCCTCTTCAATAATGGTGCCGGTGATCCGCGTGTCTTTGCCGGCGATCAAGCCAGTAGGATGGAACTGCACCATTTCCATGTCCCGCAATGGCAACCCGGCGCGCAGCATCATGGCAAGGCCATCGCAGCTCTTATCCCCACTTGGTGTGTGGTACTTGTACATGGTCGGCCCACCGCCGGTGCCGACCAATACGGCCTTCGCCTTAACAAAGCAAAATGCGCCTGTGCGCATATCATTCATCAACACGCCCGAAATGGCAGCGCCGTCGGGCGTCTTGATCAGTTCCACAGCACGGTGGTCTTCAAGGCGGTGCACGCCACGGTTCCAGACCTGTTCGGCTAGGCGATTGATAATCTCAATCCCCGTAAGATCGCCCTTGTGGACCGTGCGATCGAAGGTCTGTCCGGCAAATGCCTTTTGGTGAATGGTACCGTCCGGATTGCGGTCAAAGTAGCAGCCGAGTTCGTTCTCCAACTCGCGGATGCGGACCTGGGATTCCGTCACCAAGGCCCAGGCCAACTCCTGATTATTCAACCACTTGCCACCTTCGATGGTATCCATGAAATGGCGCTCGACGGAATCTCCTTCGGCCAGGGCGACGTTGTAGCCACCTTGCACCATCCGTGTGCATCCAGTCTTACCAAGCAAGCCTTTAACGGCGACTGTGACGTCCAAATTCGGCGCACCCTGCAGGCAATGCAATGCGGCGAACAGGCCGGCACCGCCAGAACCCAGGATCAAGACGTCCGTACTGATCGTTCGGATATCGCGAGGGGGCATGTGAGATGTCTCCTGAGTCAGTCAGCGTCAGGCCGGCCACAGCTAACGGCGTGAGGATCAAGCGGCATTGAGAAGATACACCAAGGCAATAACCAAGCTGAGACCCGCGGTGATGGACACAATGGTCTTCTGACCGTTACGCCAAGGCAGGAATTCGATGGCTAGCAGACGCAACCCGCCAGTCAGATGCGCGGCCAGAATTAGGATCAACACTGTCTCGGCGGCCTTGACGATCGGTAAGTGGGTCCAAGTCAGGAATTTATCAAACTGGGCCGCGTCATTGAGACCCATGTAAAGCACTTGGAAGTGCACGGGTAGAAACAACGCCAACAGAACCCCCGACACCCGGTGTACGACAAAGGCCCAATAGTTGGGATGATCGCGGTGCGCCGTTCTCATGCCGCACCTCCCATTGTGTAGAACCCCCAGACGACCCGGAAGCCAAGCACGGCGATGAAGATTGCGGCGATGAAACACAGAAGGTCCACCCGGGCTCGCGATAGCTTGGTCATCTCTGAGAGTATGGCACGAAGGCCGATGGGCGCGTGCACCACAATGGCGGCGACGAATACCGCGTAGAAAGCGAACCACACACCGCTACCAGCGACGCGGTCAATGATTTCGGCGGCCGACAGCCCACCCTGAACAGCCCCGACGATAGTCACTAAGTGTACAATTATACAAAGCGCCAGCACCATGGCGCTGAGCCGTTGGGCCAGCCAGAGGTGCGTTTCCCTCTGCGCGTCGAAAGTGTCTTCAGGACGTTTCATTTCAACTGTCCTTTCAGGGCGGCGATGGCTGTTGCCCGTTTCAAACCGGCGATGGCGCCGGTGGGATTGAGATGCTTCACACAACGCTCCACACAACCCTGTTGCGAATGGCAGGCCTGGCAGCCACCCGCGCCGGCCACGGCCTTCAGGCGATCTATGCCGGCCACGTCGCGTTCGTCATTCATCAGGGTCCAGGCCCGGTTCAGCGCGGCAGGACCCAGGTAGTCTTTGTTCCAGGCGACCACGTCGCAGGCTGAATAGCAGACCCCACAACCGATGCATTCGATGCCGGCGCTGGCGACTTTGCGTTGCGGACTGTCGGGAGAAACGGCAGAGAAATCATCGTGGCGTGTTTCGGAGCCGTGGAACTGCCCCTTCGCCTTCGCCCACTTGTCAAAGAAGTCTGTCATGTCCACCGACAGATCCTTGATCACCTCGAGGTTCCGAAGCGGTGCTACGTCCAATTGTCCTGTATCATCTAAAACCTTGTCCACGTGAGTTCGGCATGTCCACCGAGGGCTTCCGTTGACGGTCATAGCGCAGGACCCACACACGCCGACCCGGCAGGCGAAACGATAGCTCAGGGACGGATCGATGTGGCGTTGGATGTAGGTGATCACATCCAGCACGGTTTGGCTTTCCTGGCGGGGCACCTCATATTTCTGATAACGCCCCTTTTCGGCTCCGCGCCAGACGGCAACTGTGAGTGTTTCTCGGCTCACTGATCCTCTCCAAACTCGATGACACAACCAAAGGCGTTCTCCGGCGCAATCCACAAACTATCGGGCGCATCTTCATAGGCAACACCGTTCTCGCCCATGCAGGTACGAACCGCCTCCAGGTCCTCAACAGCGATCCGGTATCCGCCGAAACGGCCTGACGGCGCGGTCACCCCAGGAAACCGAGCGGCGAAGGCCACCGGCGATAGGATGCTAACCTTGCCAGCTACGGGATCAAGCACCAGACCGTTCGTAAAGGTCTCCGCCGGACCCGCATCGACAGCGATCAGGAACACTTCACTGATCGTTCGCGCGCCGTTGGCATGGCTTTGATACTCGGCCTTCCAAAACAAGTCCGGACGCCATTGCTGGCAAGTGAAAGCCATGGCGTCAGGGAGTCCGGGCACTGAGGTGAAGGCCAAGGTGAAGCCCACCGTGACCTCGGTCCCATCGGGCAATTGGGCCAGCCGTGAAAAATCAAACATCTCATAGGTGGTCAGGCCGTTCGATTTGAAGTCGTTGCGGTCGGCGGCGGCATCTATTGTCTGCATGACAATCATGCTGAGGCCCTGGCCGCGGGTCAGGTAGTCACGGTTGTAAGCGCCAAAGCTGAACGCGCCAGGGTCGGCTTCGATCACGTCTTCGGGCTTGGTTACACCAAGAACCTCGAGGAAGCATCCCTGTAGTTGCGCCAATCGGTTACCCGTGCCAAAGGGATGCTGAGCCCGGGGGGTCAGCGTGAAACCAATCCGTTCAAAGAATTCGGATGCTTGATCCAAATCATCAACAGCCAGTACCAAATGATCAAAGACGCGGCTCATGCGGCATCTCGATCGATAGTGACCGCTCCAGTCGCCGGGTCCACGTAGACCTGATCGCCTGTTTGGATCGCGCAGGTAATATCCGTCTCGAACCGGTCAACCAGGGGAAACTCGGCAAAGGCCGCACCCTGGGCGATAATCGGGTTGGCGTAGTTAAGTAACAGGGCCAAAGGGGCCATGTCCCGGGAAGCCATTTCACGTAGCATCCAAGCTGTTGCTACGCCACCCTTCGCCGCGTTCAAAACCAGAACCTTGCCCACGTAGCTCTCACCATGGAGTTTGTGGGAGGGACGCGAAAAGATGCCTTTAATCCGGTCGAGGTCATAGCGGGCCGAGAAGTTATCGAGAGCGACTAGGGCTTCGCCGGAGACAGACGAACCAATACCCACATGGCCTTGAATAACGGTGCCCATCAGACAATCCTCCCAGCCACTGCACTATCGATACAGCGTTCCATATTGGCCAACACGGGTTCATACCCGTAGCCACCGATAATGTTTGTCAGCTTAGCCGAATTGGTCATCAGCCGCGTCCAGTTGTTCGCCTCGCCCAGCTCACGGGCATGCATCTGGTAGAAACAGACCCCTTCCAAAACCACGGCGCCGGCGTCTTCAATCGTTTGCGTGAGCCCCATGCGATCGGACGCATGCTTGTTTTCGGGGTTCGTGGCAATCAGGAGCGCCACGTCGCGGTGAACCTGGCGGTCCTTGAGCAAATACGCACAGCGCTCCATCTCCAGGAGGGATAGCTGCGGCGCGGCAAACACAACCACATCGAGGGCGTCATCCGCCGCGCCGTAGCCGGCAAGGAAGCCCTCAAAATCCGCCTTGCAGATCTTAGTCGGATCTGGCGCCGGACCGTCGAATACAGTCTGCAGGTCGGGAGCTTCCGGCGTTACACCGACCATGTGGAATAGGGCCGTGGAGCCGTAACTCGCCAGTGCCGCTCCAAAATGCTTGAGGTCGTCGGAGGTCGGCGCCGGTCCATGGATACCGTTGATCACCGGCACCTCGTAATAGGACGCCATTGCACGGCCAATGAGACCGCCCAATGCCCCCCATTCTGTCCAGGTCGCAGGCTGGTGCGTTACGTCGAAGCACGCGGTTCCGCGGCGCCGTTCGTCCAAGTGGAAACCGAAGCGCGGCGTGCGCCCCGTAAGTGCGGCCGCGAGGGCGGACGGCCCACCCTCGTAATTAGTGCGCGCACCCTGAACAGAATTTGAATAGATCACGACCCCCGTATCACCCATAGCCAAGTGTTCACCCAACACCGGCGGCATCATGGTCTGGTAGTTGATGCAGGTATCGGTCATCAAGATGCCGAGCGCGCGGAACGCCTGATCAGCGCGCCGTTCGAGCTCGACATAGACCGGGTCGTGATTGATCCGCTGATACGCGTTGAAATCAGCACCGCGCGGATCGGTGATGGTGGGAATACACACTTTGCACTGGTCCAAGGGCATATCGGCCAGATCTTCCAGGAAGCGGACCCCAGCTTCGCCCAGGCTTTCCGTATCGGCCATGATATGCGCCTGCGCCACTTCGACCATGTCTTCCGCATCGAAGAACCGGCCAATCTCTATTTGTTGGGCCATGGCGCGTTGACGCGCGGGACCCATGTTACCGGCCAGTATGGCTTGTTCGTGCTCGTTGAGCTTCATACCTCGACCTTACCGAAAAATGTAGGTAGGCGACGACCAGATGAAGTGGCCATCTTCCTGGGTGATGCGGACGTACAGGGCGTTATCTCGATCGTCCGCGAGCTTTATCCGTCGTTCCACAGTCGCCGTGGTGTGCGGGTTCTCGTCCGGCAGGCGGAAGATACGGATGCGCCGGTCGATGCCGCCATTTTCGAAGATCATCTCATCATAGCCGATGTCGGCGATGTTGATGGTCTCCTTCACCAGTTCCGTGTCGATGGTGAGCTTGCCGCCTTGCGGATCGTCCAACCAGGCGTCAAAACCGCCAAATCCTCCGGTGGTCAACGCCGTCCATTCAATCCGGTCCGGCCCCGTCTGATCGAAACGCTTGTCCAGATTGTAGCGATTGATGACGTCCAGGCGTTCAAACGTGTTGCCGTCCAACACGGCGTTGCCATCCCAGATAGTCTCGCGGCCCCGGCCCCGGTATTCGGACCCCTCCCAAAGCACCCGGATGCGCCGTCCTAGGTCGATCTCGGTGTAGGGGCGGACCACCTCAACGGTCTCCAAACCGTTGCGCACGTCGATACGTTCAATGGGACTTGAAGCGTGGACATCGATGCGGAAAGTTACCTCATCATCATCGGACCTAAGAATGTCGCCCATCATGGCTTCAGAAACCATATCCGACGTCGTGTCGCCCAGGTTTGGATCCTCGGCAAACTGCTCGGCCGGATTGTCGAAATGCACCCGTGCGTCTAGCACCATCCGGCAACCGGTGGTGCCGTAATGGTGGCGCTTGCGGAGCGCCTCCATGATCCCGGCCCGAGAGTGTTCGGGTGCCAACATGCACGACAAGCCTCCATAAGAACCGAACTTGGTCGCTCCTGGATGCGATGCTCCAGGCCGACCCTTGTGTCCGTCGGAGTTGGCCAGGATGCCGACCCGGTAGCCCTGCTCAAAGGCATCGTGGATCAGCCACTCGAATGTCCCCCAGGCAGAATGCACTTCCACGGACCGCTCCAACTGATTGTCATGGGCCATTTTGATATCGGCGTAACGCCCACCGATGTGGGCAAAGACAGTGCAGTCTTCCCCCTTCAGGTCCTGGAACAGATCGGCGGCAGAATTGGAATCGGTAGTCACATCGGAGAGGTCGTTGACCAGGGCATGGGAAGAGCGGTGGATCTGCCGCCCTTCTTGCATATGAAGCACGTTGCGGTCCCCACCAAGGCCTGTATTCCCCGACCACTCCCAGCCAGGGAACACGGTGAACCGGCCATCCTCATTGAATTCCGCCGATAGTTCGTTCAGATGCTCCCAGAACTCTGTGGTAATCTGGAAGTCGTTGCCCTGGTGCACGCAAACGTCCAGGAAAGCCTTGTTACGACCGAAATCATAGAAGTCGCGGGCCGAATTGGTGCCGATGGTCTCTTCCGACTGACCATGCAGGTCGCCCCAGTAGGGCAGTAGCGCGGTGTTTTCGACAACGCGCATCGGGTTGGCCCGACACACGACATTGCCGTCCGCGTCCATCAATTCGATGACCAGGTCGCCGGTCTTGGGACAGCAGAGGTCTTCAAGGATCAGAGAGAAATCTCCCTCCGTGAATGTAACTTTTTCCGGCAGTCCATCGACGGACATGTTCGCGCAAACCTGGAAGGTCTCCGTGCATTGACTGCTGGGATTGCCCCAACGGTCCTCGCCTTTCAGGTACAGTCGGAACGACTGGCCGGCGGTGCGACAGGTAGGCGCAATCGCCTTCCACAGAACCGGCGGGCCCGCGATGATGGCGATCTCCGGTTGCTCGGGCAATTCCACGTAGTTGTAGGTGGCGATCGCGTCGACCAAGACCCGAAATTCGAAGGTATTTTCGCAGAAAGTCTGGAGCCGAATTCCAGGCGAACCCTGTCGGCGGTCGCCAAAGCGGATGATAATCTGATCACCCTCGCGCAGGAAGCCCCGCACCACCTTAATATAGAGTGTCTTGTCCCAGGGCCGGATGTTGCGCTTCATGTCGTATTCCACATGCAGCACGGCGCCGTTGGAGGCCTCCACAGTGGTGTAGTTGGGCGCGGTGGGGTCCGTGAATTGGGGGCGGCCCATGTCAGAAGCAAAGCGGTGCACCACCTTAATCGACCCCGTATCGTCGATACCGAAATAACCGGCCGTGTAGATGACCGTGAATTCCTGGAAGGAGCCAGCCTCGAAGGCCCCGGCAGGGCTGACTGCGGCGGACCCCATTTTTTCGGGCATATAGGTGGAATGCGGCATATTCGTCTCCTCCTCTACAGCAGCTTCGGCTGCACTTCCAGTTTTCGAGCATTCGGCGGCACATATACAACCTGATAGCTTAAGGGCGTGTCGCGAAACCCAAAACCCTGGATATGCAAGACAAGGCCGTTGATACCTTGATCCAATTCAAGGTCATCGGTCACGTCATCCGGCAAGGTTTCCGCCCCCACTTGCTCCACAACGCGCAGCGTCGGCGCGTCAAAGCGTTCTCGCAACAGGGTGCGGATATTCAAGTTATCGATCTTCGCAGAGCGGTCATCCAACAGCTTGGCAAACCGCGCACCTGACAAATAGACCCGCGAGACGGCGCGGAACTCGTGGTTCACATCGATATCTCGGTCGATGCGGATATGGAATTCCTCCTCACTCAAGAACGCCGTCCAGGGACCACCCGTCGCCACCTTTGCTACATTGGTGACCTGCGTAAATACGGGCAACAGGCTCTTGCCGTCAGGGGCAAGGAACCGGAAATGCCAGAGTTCATTCAATTGCGTCGGACTGTCGGCTACGAAAGTGCCTGACCCGTGGCGGCGCACCACCGCGCCCCGCTCCGCTAGATGCGACAGCGCCTTTTGCACAGTACCCAGGCTGAACGGGAGCACCGCGGCCAGTTCCGACTCGCCTGGCAATCGCTCGCCAGAACACAGTTCACCTACCTCAATCGCCTGCATGATCCCGTCGGAAAGGCGTAGGTATTTCGGCACTCGCACTGTTTCCGGGCCAGCGCTCAAGCCCAGCGAATGGGCCAACTTATCGATTTCCACAGCCTCTCTCCGGGTATCTCCCATTCTGCCTCCACCATAGGGGCATCCAATTTGTAGATCAAGACCTATATAGCTCTATAGCAAATGAAATCGACAGGTATTGAAGCTGAACTGGGCAGCGGACAAGATGAGGACCAATGCGGAGACAGGAACATCACCATGGACACGATAACCAAACCTTATTTCGAGGCCCCGCCCCTGTTGGAGAAACGCCCGCCGCGCTGCCCACCCTATATTGAGATCAGTAGTGCCGAGGCCCTGCTACCCTACCTGGAGCAGGTAGCAAAGCGACCATATAACCAAGGTCTCCATGCGTGCTGGGATCTGCAGCCCGGCGAACGGGTTTTGCTTCGTGTCGACAACTGGCACGACGAGATGGTGGTGGAGGCCTGCAAGAAAATTCTCGAAAAGTACGGCTGTAAGTACGAGATCATGCGCGTTGACAAGGGCCCCATTCCTCAATGGGTTGGCGCCGATGAGGTGGACTACTACCTCTACCGGACCAAGGAACTGGCCGAATGGATGGACCAATGGGACAAGATGGCCAAGGATCAGGACTACGACAAACTGCTCTGGGGCTACGGCGGACCGATCCTGGTGGACGACCATGTTAAGATCCAGAGGATGCCCTTCATCACGCCGGAAATCTTGGCATCCCCGGCCCACGCCATGCCATATGAACTGCTGAAGGCCATTGATGATTGGACCTGGAACAAGGTCCGTAGCGGCAAGCGCATGCGGATAACCGATCCCGAAGGTACGGACATCGAATTCACCAATCACGACGGCTACTATGACCGGCACCGTCAGAACTACAACTGGGACCTGATCAACCAGACCTGGTCCGACAACCCACACTTCGCAAAAACCTATCTGCCCGGCCACATCACGGGGCGGCCGTGGATCTTCCTACCAGGGAAAGAGGACGGCAACGGAGTCATCGCAGGCACCACGAACCACATCGCGCCCGTCGACTGGACGCAATTGATCATTTCCGACAGCAAGGTCGTGCAGATCAACGAAGGAGGTGAATTTGGCGACAAGCTCCGAGCCCTGATGGCGGAAACTGCGGACGTGCAATATCCGGGCATGCCGGGCCCCGGGCTCATGCATTGGTGGGAAGCCTCCATCGGCACCAACCCGCACATCCACCGACCCCGGAAGGACTTTCCATCAGGTTTCGTCAACTGTCTCTATGAACGCGTACGCTCCGGCGTCATCCACATCGGCTTCGGCACAATCATCTCCTCCATGGATGAACGCCGCGCTGCAAGAGAAGGAAAGAAGGTGGGCCATTGGCACCTGCATCTATACTTTCCGACTTACATGGCGGACAATGAGCCGGTCATTGAAGATGGCCGCCTGTTGGCCTTGGATGATCCGGAGATCCGCAAGCTCGCGCAAAAATACGGCAAGCACCACGACCCCATGCTGTGGCTGGAGGAAAGTTGGATTCCGGCAGTCCCCGGGATCAACGTTAAGGGCGATTACTGGCGTCACTACGCCAACGACCCGCTGACCTGGGTGAAGACGGAGTTGGATATCTGCCGCAACTGGCACCACCTGTTCACCGAAATGGTCGGTGGCGATCCGAAGTACTGCAACGACGAAGGCGGGTTCTGGACCGGCGGCTGCGTCGGCCATCCGAACCTGCACACTGACACCTGTTGCTCGTGACCTAGCCTAAATATGCTCGGCTATAGCCTGGAAATCGTCGCGATTATCAGCGTAGCTGTCGGCCTCGGCGGTTTCGTCAAAGGCGTGACCGGCATCGGGCTCCCGATCGTCGCAATCGCCGTTATGGTCAACTTCCTAGATCCGTTGACCACCTTCGCCACCCTAATCATCCCGATCTTGGTGACCAACCTCTGGCAGGCGGTGACGTCGCGCAACTGGAAGGCGCCGTTCAAGCGGTTCTGGCTGATGATCATCTTTTTCGTTGGATTTTTGTTCGTCGGCGCAGAGCTGGCGGTGACCTTGGACACGGAAATCCTGCTGCTACTCCTGGGTACCAGCGTTTCGGTGTTCGCCGCCTTCAACCTAATCAAACCGCGTGAACGTCCCCTGTCGCCAACGGTGGAACACATTGCAGCGCCCTTCACGGGCGCGCTTGGCGGCTTGTTGGGCGGCCTAACGGCCATCTGGGGTCCGCCCATGATGATGCTGTTCGTGATGCTGAAGTTGGAGAAGGACGATTGGGTGCAGACCGTCGGCCTGGTCTGGTTCGTGGGATCCGTGCCGCTGACTTACGCCTATTGGCAGAACGGCATGTTGAATTCGGAAACCACGCCTATGTCGCTCTACGCCTGCCTGCCGGGTATGCTCGGAATCTGGATTGGCGAGATGATCCGCCGGCGCATCAATCAGGAGACCTTCCGCAAGGTCATGTTGCTGGCGCTGTTCGTGATTGGCATCAACCTCATTCGCCGGGCCATTTTTTGAGGCGAGGATGCACCCTATTCCTGAGTTGTCGTAGCGCGCAGAGACGGACGCAGCACCAAGCACAGGGGTAGAATTAGCAAAACCAGGGTAGCAATGGCCGTCACCGCTGCATCCAAGCCCCAGACATCGCTGAACAAACCAAATAGGAACGGTGAGACAACCCCGGCACCGGTACCAAAGGTGTAGAACAACCCAAAGGCCCGGGCCTGACGGTCCGAATGGACAAAGTCGCCAACCGTCCCATACAGCACAGACGATGTGCCATTGAGCGCCGCACCGACGACTGGCAAAAGGATCATGGCGCCGCTCAGGGGTGCGGCCAGCACACCCAAAATCAGCACCGTGGTCACTAACTCAGTCAACACGACGGTCCGCAGAATACCTAAACGCTCCGCCACCAACCCGCAGATCAGTTTTCCCGCCGCGCCGCCGGCAAACACGAGAGCCAAAGCAAACCCAACGGCCTCGGTGGCTGCACCCTTCTCTATAAGGACGAACGGCACAAAAGTCAGAAAAGCGAAGCGACAGGCACTGTCGATCATTGAGATTGCCGCCAAGGTTAAAAACCCTTGCCGGTCGTGGATCCCCCACCCCTCTGAAGGCGACGCGCGTTCGTCCCCTACCTTCGGGGCCGCATCGGGCCTATTGCCAGCGCCTATCCGTAGCAAAGTCGTATAGAGCACCAAGGCGGCAGCGAGGCCCAATAGGCCCAAGGCCGCCGATCCTTGCTGCCAACCGTACAGCGCGGCGATACCGGCAACTACGGCAGGCATGACGACCTTGCCTAAATCGCCGCAGAAATTATAGGTCCCCAGCGCCGCGCGGCGGCGGTTGTTTTCAAATCCCTTCGACACCAACGCAGATGCCAGCGGATGCTGTGTGCTAGCGCCGACGCCGGCGATGAACAGAAGTACCGCAAGGCCCATGATTCCATTTGCCAGAGCCATGCTCAGGAATGCCAGACCCGTCAGCGCCGTCCCTAGGATCAGGATGGTCCGCTCACCATAGCGCTCGGCTAAATAACCGGCCGGCACCTGCAACCCGGCCAGCCCGACGGACATGCAGGCCTTCAGCAGTCCAACTTGCGCGTGGGACAATCCGAATCCGGACGCCCACAAAGGTAGCAGCACATAAATCGTGTCGGTGAAACCGTCGTGGACGAAATGCGCGAAGCCGCTGACCGTGAGAATGCCACGGCGGCGATTCTGTTCTTTGGGCTGTTGTCCGCTCGTCATGATACGGCCATCAAGAGGCCATGACTTCCTTTAAGGCATCCCCCACGTGCGACGGCGTTGCCAGGACATTAACGCCCACTGCCTCCAAGGCAGATTTCTTGGAGGCATAGGTCCCCTTGTCACCCATGACGATGGCGCCGGCGTGTCCCATTTTT
>CAJWVP010000006.1 GCA_913048145.1 uncultured Rhodospirillaceae bacterium | reverse complement strand
ACGTCCGATCTCACCCTCTATCGCGCGAGCGGATCACCACGATCGAAAACCACCTCAAAAACTCCGCATTCTCGGACGCCGAAGACTCGCCGCAAATCAAGATGATGTTCGCTCGAATGCGGGCAAAGCTATTTGCCTATCTTCGTCCCTATGGGCACACGCGCCAGAGTTATCCGGACTCGAATCAATCCGTGGCAGCACGTTATGCCCGTGCCATCGCAGAGTTTCGCCGCTCCAAATTGGATAAGGCCATTGCGATCATGGATACCTTGATTCACGAGGATACGGGTGACCCCTACTTTCACGAGATGAAGGGACAAATGCTCTACGAAAATGGCCGGATCCAGGAGGCTATCGAAGCTTACGGCAAGGCCGCTGCAATCTTGCCCGAAGCACCATATATTCGGCGTGATTTAGCACGCGCTCAGATTGACTCTGGTGACCCAAGTTACCTCAAGCACGCGATCGCAAACCTCGAGGTGGCTCTGGCAACAGGCAGTCGTTCCGCGCGCAATTGGCGTTTCCTTGCCATTGCCCATGGCCGCAGCGGCAATTTACCAAAGAGCTATCTCGCGCTCGGCGAAGAAGCACTGCTTCTAGGCAAACCTGACGAGGCGCGGTTCCAGGCGAACCGAGCAAAGAAGGCGTTTGCGCGGGGGACCCGTGATTGGTTGCAAGCTGAGGACATATTGATCGCCGCGGATGAAGTGGCACGCGCCCTGAAACGCAACAAAAAAAACAAGTAATGCCAAAACGCAGACATCCAATATTTGGGGCCGCTATTGCCATCTCCCTTGCGTCTTGTGGCATCAATGTCCCCAACGTCGAACTTGACGGAACATTGTCGATCTTAACGCCGCGCCAAGACCTCTCATTGGCACGCTTTGAAAACGAATGGATTATCATTGGCAGCGTACGACACGCCTTACCTACTATTCAGGACGATGGCATTTTTCTCCATTTGGCGATCAAAAGCGGACCGAAACCGTTTGCAGCCCTTCGACCCATTAATGCACAACTCCTGGCAACGCCCTATTTGGCTTGGAATTGGCGAATTATTGAGGGAACGACTTCGAATTCACCTCTACAAATTCTTATCGGGTTCTTGGATGACGAAACTCAGAGCAAAAACTGGTCGTTAGGATCGATTTGGGGGCCAAACATTCCCAAGTTTTCCCGTTCGCTGACCATTGAATGGGCACCATCCGCGCTTCAACGGGGATTGCTGGAGGTCCCAATACGCGGCCGCAAGGGCCCACCCGTGGCGCGCTACATTGCACGTGGCGGCCGGGAGAACCTGAACCGCTGGTGGCGTGAAATAGTAGATCTTTCGACCCTCCATGCGAAAGCGTGGCCCAATCTCAATATGCAGAATACCCGGTTGGTTTTCGCAGGTATCGTCGTCAATCCGGGCAATGGTCAAATCGCGGCCCATATACGAGGATTACACCTCACCCGCTGAGGAACTCTAATACCCATTTAAAATTACGGCGCGCACCGTGAACTTGCGAAAAACGATATTCTCCACGATGATGAGACGATCGGAATTCAGATAGAGATGAACTTGAACGTGAGCGTTTTTTCTCTGATGCCAGCATTTGGACGTACCGCCGCATTGGTGGCGGCATTCGTTATTGTAGTTACGTCTCAATCTTTCACCAACTCGGCTCACACCGCTGAAGGCGGATTTACTGACGCTCAGAAGACCGAGCTCAACAAGATGATTGAGCAATACATTTTCGACCGTCCCGAAGTTATCCTAAAGTCGATTCAGCGTATGCAGGCGCGCCAAAAGGCGGAGGAAGGGGCGCAAGCGGCTGCCGCACTAAAAGAGCGCAAGCAGGACCTGGAAGCCGATCCGGATGACCCAGTCATGGGCAATCCAACCGGCGCCATCACGATGGTCGAGTTCTTCGATTATCGCTGTGGCTATTGTAAGCGGGTCTTCCCGACGGTCATGAAAGTCCTCAATGACAATCCCAGCGTCCGTTTCGTGATTAAAGAATTTCCGATCCTCGGTCCGGAATCAGTGACGGCGTCGCGTGCTTCCTTGGCCGTATGGCGAACCCAAAAAGCGAAGTATGGTGCCTTCCATGCAGCCGTGATAAATCTCCGTGGAGGTATTCCCGAAGCGAAAATTCTGAGTGTCGCCACCCAATTGGGGATCGACGCCAAACAACTCAGAAAGGATATGGCCGATCCAGAAATCGACCGGATTCTTGAGAAAAACTACCAGCTGGCTCAAGCGCTGAACATTAATGGAACCCCGGCGTTCGTGATCGGCGGAAAGTTGGTTCCCGGCGCCATTGACTCGGCGACGATGAACCGGATGATCGTCGAATCGGGCGACTGAGGATTATTCGGCCTCTACTTGACCGGCAACATCATATAGCGAAAGCCATTGGTTCGCTCGATGAGCATGAGCAAATGGGCCCGCCCAGCTTCCTTTGCCGCGTCGTAATGGCGTTTGATTTGATCTGGACGCCACACATCCGATTGATTGATCTGCACAATAACGTCACCGCGGCGCAGAAGCATACGATCTGCAAACGTCGAATCAATTAAGGTCACTAGAACACCGACGGATCCCCAGCGGAGATTGAACCGTTCACGAATCTTCGGCGTGATCGAAGCGAGGGTCAAACCAACCGCCGTGAAGTTTATCACCGCGCCCTGCGTCACTTTCCAGGAGGCGGGCTTTGATCCGAGTTTCATTTTTAAATCGAGTGTGCGCCGCTTCCGTTGAACTTTCACGTCGACCTTCTGACCGGGGCGGGTCTTGGTCACCACGCTCACCAACCGTTTAAAAGTATCGATCTTCGTCCCATTGAAATGCGTAATCCGATCGCCACGCTTTATCTTGGCAATGTCGGCCGCGCCCCCTAAAGCCACGTCCATCACCAAGACGCCTTCCGCCTTCGGCAAACTAAGCGCCTTCGCGATGGTGTCATTAACACCCTGCACATGCATGCCAGAAAAACCGAATTCTGCCGCACTGGCATTCGTCCAAGGAATAGCGATATCGACGGCAACACATATCACAAGCAGCCACCGGCACGTACGCTCGAGCCCAAACCCCATGAACGCTTCCCATTTTACATGGTGTAAAGCAGTGTAACCGCCTGGACTCATTGATACAACCTGTCCTGAACACGCCGCAGGCCTTGCCATTAGGGAAGCACCGGGATATCCATCGTTCTACCCTACGCAATCGAAATGAAACGGACTCTCGCCATGCGCGTGCTCAGCGTGTTTGGAACACGGCCGGAGGCCATCAAAATGGCCCCACTGGTGCGTGCGCTGGCGGCAGACACACAAATTGACTCCCGCGTTTGCGTCACTGCCCAACATCGCGAAATGCTGGACCAAGTTCTTAACCTCTTTGGTATCCAGTCCAATCATGATCTCGATATCATGCGGCCGGGACAGGACCTATCTCATATTACCCAGGCCGTCCTTGCTGGCATGGGGAACGTACTTGATCAAGAAAAACCAGATCGTCTTCTGGTACATGGTGACACCACGACAACATTCGCGGCAACCTTGGCCGCCTACTACCGGCAGATCCCCGTGGGCCACGTGGAAGCGGGATTGCGGACCGGTGATCCTTACGCACCGTTTCCCGAAGAAATGAACCGAAAGCTTACCGACTGCATCGCAGACGTATACTTCGCGCCGACTGATGGCGCAGCCGAGAACCTTGGGCGTGAAGGCGTTGACAGCTCCCGAATCGCCATCACCGGCAACACTGTAATTGATGCCTTGCTCCAGGTCGTGGGTGACCTCAACACCAATACCGACCGCCGCAACGCCGTGGCGTCATGTTTCCAGGATATCCCCAATGACCGGCGCTTAATTCTGGTGACGGGCCACCGACGAGAAAACTTTGGAGATGGTTTCCAACGCATTTGTCATGCGCTTCGGACATTGGCCAAACGCGGCGACGTCGAGATCGCCTACCCGGTGCACCTCAATCCAAACGTTCAATCGCCGGTCAACGCGATCCTGTCCGACTGTCCCAATGTTCACCTGATGGCACCTCAGGATTACCTGCCTTTTGTCTACTTGATGGAACGATGCCATCTGGTCATCACTGATTCTGGCGGCATCCAGGAAGAAGCGCCCGCGCTCGGCAAACCTGTATTGGTGATGCGCGACGTCACCGAAAGACCGGAAGCCGTCAACGCCGGCACCGTGAAATTAGTGGGCACGGACACAGATGCCATTGTTAGCGAAACGGCATTGCTGCTTGATGACGAAGCGGTCTACAACACCATGTCACGCGCTCATAATCCCTATGGTGACGGCAAGGCCAGCGAGCGAATAGTCAGGGAGATTCGACGTGTCCACGAACTCGACGCCTAGCGGCGCCCAAAGTGAGTTCCGCAAGCTCTGTGTGGTTGGCCTAGGTTATGTGGGCCTCCCGACGGCCGCGGTTTTTGCCAGCCGCGGATTGGACGTTGTTGGATTTGACGTGAACGCCGATACCGTGGCGTTGATCAACGATGGACAGGTGCACATCGTAGAACCTGACCTGGATATTTTGGTTAACGGCGCTGTGGCACGCGGCAAACTGCGCGCCACGACCGAGGCTGAGACCGCCGATGTTTTCATTCTGGCTGTGCCGACACCGTTCACGGACGGCAACAAGCCTGATCTCTCCTATTTGGAATCGGCCGTCAAAACCATAGCGCCAGTCCTGGCGCCGGGGAATATGGTGATCTTGGAATCCACCTCACCAGTAGGAACGACGGATCGCGTATCCCAATGGCTGGCATCCCATCGCCCAGACCTCAAACTACCGCACGATCACGGTGAACAATCCAATATCTGCGTTGCGCATAGTCCGGAACGCGTTCTTCCGGGACGGGTCCTGTTGGAGTTGACCAGTAACGATCGGGTCGTCGGCGGCCTAACCCAGCGCTGTGCGGAGCAGGCAGCCGCGTTCTATAACCTGGCCGTTAATGGGCGCTGCCTGATGACAACGGCGCGCACTGCCGAGCTGGTCAAGTTGGCGGAGAACGCCTACCGAGATGTCAACATCGCCTTCGCCAACGAACTGTCCATCGTCAGCGCGGAATTGGGCGTCGATACGTGGGAAGCCATCGAATTGGCTAATCACCATCCGCGCGTGAACATCCTGCAGCCCGGTCCCGGCGTCGGCGGGCATTGTATCGCCGTAGATCCGTGGTTCATTGTCGATTCAGCTCCGGATTCTACCCCTCTCATTCAAGCGGCGCGGGGCGTCAACGACGGCAAACCGGGCCGCATCGTCGAAGCGGTAAAGGCCATGGCCAACGACATCGATAATCCGACCATCGCCTGCCTGGGTCTCGCTTACAAGGCGGACATCGATGATCTCCGGGAAAGTCCTGCCGTCGACATTACCCGAACGATCGCCTGGCAGATCGACGGAACGGTCCTGGTCGTTGAGCCTCATATTCAATCCCTCCCCAGCGAGCTTATGGAAATGAAAAACGTCCGGCTTGCGGACCTCCAACGCGCCTACGATGATGCCGACGTGATCGTCTTGCTGACTGATCATTCTGGTTTTCGCAATCACCCACCGGTTCCCCGCGGTGATCAAAAGGTCATCGACACACGGGGCGCCTGGAGAAAGACCTAATGCGTGCCGTCATTTGCCACAAATTCGGCTCGATCGAAGATTTAATGCTGGAGGACGTGGCCCCGCCGCCCACGGCAGCCGATGAGGTGCGGATTCGCGTACGCGCGTCCGGTGTTAGCTTCGCAACAGGCCTTATCGTCGCCGGAAAGTACCAACGCAAACCGCCACGTCCCTTTGCGCCCGGTGCCGAAGTCGCGGGCGAAGTTCTTGAGGTTGGCGCCGAGGTCACGTCCTTTCAGCCTGGCGATCGGGTTTTCGCCAGCGTAGATTGGGGTGGTTGGGCGGAAGAAGCCATAGCTAAGGATTTCCTGACGCACCCCATACCCGACGGCCTCGACTTTGCACGAGCGACCTTGCTGCCCCTCTCCTACCCCACGTCTTATGCGGCACTAATTTGGAAGGCCCGAATTCGCAAAGGCGATTGGGTCTTGGTGCATGGCTCAGCAGGCGCTGTCGGATTAGCCGCCGTTGAGATCGCCAAAGCCAAAGGTGCGAATGTCATTGCCACAGCCAGCACCGAAGAGAAGCGGACTTTGGTGTCCAAGCACGGGGCAGATGCCGCCATTCCTTATGAAGGGCTCCGCGATGCGGTTAGGGACACCACCAGCGGCCACGGGGCGGATATTGTTTTTGACCCCATCGGCGGCGACATCTTTATGGAGTCCTTGCGGGCGACGGCCCGCGAAGGCCGCCTGATCACCATCGGCTATGCTTCCGGAACCATTCCCCAGCCACCAGTGAACTTCCTGCTGGTGAAGAACATGTCCATCCTCGGACTCAATTATGGCACTTACGTAGGATGGAGCCCCGGCGACGATGGTCGGTCGTATGTTGAAGAAAACCGCGCCCTCCACGCTGATATTCGGGCCATGATCGAAGCCGGGCACCTGAATCCCATCGCGGATATGCGGTTTCCGTTAGAGGAATTCGAAGCGGCCTACGCGGCGGTTGAATCCCGGGAATCCGTCGGAAAGGTCGTCGTCGAACCTTAGGCCGAAATTGCCACCATTGATCCCGATATCCCAAAAGCCATCGTAGAACAGGTGCGGCGGGACGCGGAAATCCTTTATCGGAACGCTTCCAATTTACTGGCCGGGCTGCCCACCTCCATCGTGCTACGTATGGCGGTCGGGGCCTTGGTAGGAAAGGGAGTATTCAGTCTGGGGCGCGGAAATTTCCCAACTTTAGCGCAAGGCCTAAACGAAACAGAAGTCATTACCAAAAGCGGAAACAAACCCATCGTGGATCAAGGGATCTAAGCCGCCTGATACGGGCGGGCCCCGATCAGGCGCCTGACGTGGCGTCGGCCTGCTCTTCCGTATCCTCGTCCCCGAAGTCATCCTCCGTGTGGCCGCGGTCTTTTTCGATCAAGCGGACAGAGAAGATGGAAATCTCATAGAGAAAGATCAGGACCATCGCCAACATGACCTGAGAGATGACGTCCGGCGGCGTGATCACGGCGGCGACGACGAAGGAAATCAGGATGGCGTACTTGCGTTTCTCCTTCATTCCCTTCGACGAAATGACACCGATTCGGCCGAGTAGCGTCAACACGACCGGCAGCTCAAAACAGATGCCAAAGGCAAAGATCAGGTTGATGCTGAGCGACAGGTACTCGTTGACCTTGGGCTCGGATACGATAGGCAGGGTGCCTGGTCCACCTTCCAATTCGAAAGCCAGCAAGAATTCATAGGCCCAGGGCATGACGATGTAGTAGACCATGGCCCCACCCATGAAGAACAGGATTGGCGTCGCCACCAGAAATGGCGCAAGGGCCTTCTTTTCGTGCTTGTACAGCCCAGGTGCCACAAACATCCAGAACTGCATGGAAATGAACGGGAAGGCAATAAACAAGGCCGTAATCAGGGATAACTTAATGTAGGTAAAGAAGGCCTCATGGAGGGCTGTGAAGATCAGGCGGCGCTGCCCACCCATCTCCTCGAAAATTTCGGCCAGAGGCTGGACCAGGAATTGATAGACATATTCGGCGAAGGGAAAAATCGCTACGAACAGAACAATGATCGACGCGAGGCTCCACATCAGCCGGCTTCGCAATTCGATCAAATGATCGAGTAGCGGCATCTTCGTTTCCTCGACGTTCTGGTCTTGATTTTTAACCACGAGACCTACCCGCCCGCCTTCGTGATTTCTGGCACATTCTCCCCAGTCGTTTCAACCTCTTGCGCCGGGTCTGTCATTGGTTCCAGAGCCGGTGGCTCGACGAAGTCCAACTCCTCCTCCACACCCGTGTTGGCGAGGCGGTCCGGGTCGGTTTCATCCTTCAGGCTGTCGACGGCCTTCGACCATTCCTGTTGCTCTTCCGTCATATCCAATTCCCGCGCAATCGCATTGGCCGGATCCAGTTCGTCAGACATGATAGAGTTCGCCTGTTTCTTGATATCGTCCAACTCAGCCTCGCGCACCACGTCGTCCAAACCGTCCTGCAGGTCGCGGGCCATGCCGCGAGCCTTACGAATCCAGTGAGTGACGGTGCGTATGGCACGCGGCAGGTCCTTCGGGCCAATCACGATGATCGCCAAAACCGCGAGAACAAACAGTTCCTGCCAGCCGATATCGAACATGGCGGATCTATACTCCCAGTCTTCAACCGCAGAGGAATGGCAAGGTGGGCCGGCGCAGATCGGTGCGCGTGGCGGAAAATTCTAAACCCGACAAACGCTCGCGATTGCCCTCATGTCAACCGTTGGCCGCCTTGTCCTTTTCCGACGTTGCTTCGACGATCTCGGCCTTGTCCGAATCTATCGCCTGTGGCGATTCTTTCGCCGCATCAACTTCGGCGACATCGTCTTCCTTCATGCCCTTCTTGAAGGATTTTAGACCCTTGCCAAAATCGCCCATGAGCCGCGAAATCTTGCCGCCGCCGCCAAACAGAACCAGCACCACGACCAAAACGACCAGCCAGTGCCAAATGCTAAATGTGCCCATTCCGGTTTCTCAACTGTTTTCAGATGGTTAAGGGCCGGATAATGGCAGAATGCCCCGCCACCTGCAATCACACTTTCATTCCCTATTAGACAACGACGGAAAGTCAACAGCTGGCCTCGGGATCCAAAGGTTCTGCGGCCTCAGCCGCTTCATCCATCATCGCCTCAGGCAGCAACATGACGGAGGCACTTAATTCCTGCTCGCCAGTTTCTTGCGCATCACCACGCACACGATAGGCGTTGATCGCAGGACCGGATTCCAGCAATCCGGCGGCCTTCAGTTCTTTAATACCCGGCAAATCCCGAACATCTTCTAGGCCGAAGTGATCGAGAAAATCATCCGTTGTCTTCCAGGTCGCCGGCCGGCCCGGTGTCTCGCGGCGTTTACCAGGTTTTATCCAGCCCGCTTCCATCAGTACGTCCAGCGTCCCCTTGGACAGGCTGACGCCGCGCACCTCTTCGATCTCGGCGCGTGTGATGGGCTGGTGATACGCTACGATAGCGAGGGTTTCAATCGCCGCGCGAGATAGCTTCCTCGGAACGTCGATCTCTTTCTCCAACAGCGGTCGGATATCGTCCGCGGTTCGGAAACACCAGGACTTCCCGCGCCGGACCAACTCCACACCTCGGCCCTCGTAATAGGATTGCAAGGCGGCCAGCATGCCCTTCAAATCAGCATCCTCGGGCAGACGCGCTGCCAATTGCTTCTCGCTCAGGGAATCGGCAGCGGCGAAAAGAACGGCTTCCAATAGACGGAGGTTTTGACGTTCAATCTTGGTCATCCTTAATTCCATCCTGTTCCGACGACGTGTCCATCGCCTCGGTTTCAATCATATCATCGTTGGCGGGCTCTTCAGGGCGCGCTTCCGCCTTGACGAAAATCGGCGCGAAGACTTTGGCCTGCTGTAACTTCACCTGTCCCTCGCGGGCCATTTCAAGACTAGCCGCAAATGTCGCTGCGACGGCGGAACGGTAAAGCAGCGGATCTTGCAGACCCGACGGCAGGAAGGTAAAGAGGTTCTGCCAATCAGGAATAGGGCCCAAGAGTTTGCGCAGGCGCTGGAGGGCTTCCTCCACAGTGTAGATCTCAAAGGCCTCAATGTGCAGGGGGCCTGCATCTTGGCCACGCCGTTGTTGGTCCCCATACGCCTTCAAGATCTCAAACAGGGTCACTTCATAGGTCATGTTGAAGGTCCGGCGGAAGACCTCCGGCGCACCGCGCGGGAAGAACTCGATGCCCAACTTATTCCGTTCGCTGAGCGTCTTCCCTGCTTGCTGCATCGACTCCAGGCGCTTCAGCTGGAAGGCAAGGGCGGCGGCCATTTCATCGCCCGTCGGCTCATCACCGTCATTGAGATCGGGCAACAAGAGGCGGGATTTCATGTAGGCCAACCAGGCCGCCATGACCAGATAGTCGGCCGCCAACTCCAGGTCACGGCGCCGTACCTCGGCGACGAACGCCAAGTATTGATCAGCCAGGGCCACCATCGAAATTTGTGTGATATCCAGCTTCTGTTCGCGCGCCAACGTCAGCAGTACGTCGATGGGTCCCTCAAACCCCGCAAGATCGAGGACCAGGGACACGCCCGATGCCGCGCTCGGCGCGTCGAAGGCCTGGCCTTCTTCAAACTCTTCTGGGTATTCAGACATGGGCGGTTCCGTGTGAGATAATGGCACCCCTACAGCAATCCCAGGCCGCTGAGGATGGTCTGCATAAGATACTCCGTCGGCGCCCCCACCAGCCACCAAAAGATATAATGTACATGCCGAACTGTTCGACGGCATAGGGAACAACAAGGAAGGTGCCGAGAATAATCAAGAATCACTGGCGTTCAGGATGCGTCAAACAGATTCCCAATAGGGTCGATGCCCCCTCGGGAACGCGACCGCAATCCAATGGCTACATAACTAACATATTGAATTATATACTTAAAATTTCCATCCCAAGGCTTTTTACAAACTCCGCCCCTCCCGGGCCTAAAGGTCGACCTCAACCCATATAACCCGCGCGGAAGGAACTCCGCGATCACGACCAAGATCGCGTTTTTGGCCAGTCCCACCGCCACCGCCGGCAATATACCTGGCGGGTCTGGCGAAGTTGATAGGCCCAGGTTTCGCGAATCCACACATCATCGATCCATCAGTAATCAGCAGCACCAGCAGGATTGACGTACCGATAAGACCAACATGCTTCAGGGGATTGGAGGTCACACGACCCAACCGCTTCGCCGCCTAATCGCCACATTGTCCAATCGGGCGCGCTTAATGACAGGTGATTACGATCAGAACCCGGAGCACCCATACGGACACTGTGTAGCCGACGGCCTGTCAGTCGAAACTCACCCGTTCTCTCCGGACAGAGCATCCTGAAGCGCTGCGCGCGTCACGTCGGCATCAAAGCCGTCATCCTGGACCGAGGACCGGCGCAACGCTTCTGCGCGGGCAAGCCAACTCCCAACCAATGGAGACGTTCGCCGCACTGCGCCAGCGACCAACTCCATTTCGGCTATGTCGCCATTGCAGTGCAGAACCAGGTCGCAACCCGAACGTTGCGCATCACGGGCGCGCTGGTCCATGGGGCCGTGAAGCGCGCGCATGCAAATGTCGTCGGACATCAGCAAGCCGCCATAGCCGATCCGGTTACGTATAGCGCGCCGCAATGCCGACGGCGACGTGGTCACCGGTCGGTCGGGATCAAGTGCCTCAAACACCACATGAGCGGTCATCGCTAGCGGCATGTCTCGAAGCGCATGGAAAGGCGAAAAGTCGACGGCCTCGAGCTCGGCCAGCGGCGTATCAACCCGAGGAAGCTCCGCGTGACTATCGACGCGTGCACGCCCGTGACCGGGAAGGTGCTTGATGACCGGCAGGACACCACCGGCCAGAAGACCTTCGCTGAAGGCGCGCCCGAATGTCGCCACGTGAGACGGGTCATCGCCAAGCGCCCGATCTCCAATGATTTCATGGGTCTCTGATTGGAGCACGTCCAGGACTGGCGCGCAGTTCACCGTGATCCCAAGCGGTTCAAGATCGGACGCCAACAGCCGTCCCAGTAGGCTCATGTACCTTTGGCCTTCGGCCGGTTCCGTCTTGGCAAGTGCCGCAACGCATCCCGCCGCCGGATAGGTCGGCCAATGCGGTGGGCCAAGACGTTGTACCCGTCCACCTTCCTGATCAATGAGGATCAGCGGATCAGCGACGTCGACCGCATTCTTAAAGTCCGCAATCAATTTGCGGATTTGATCGGGCGTATCGCAGTTACGCGCGAATAGGATAAATCCAATTGGGTTCCAGCGGCAAAAAAACTCGAGCTCCGCCTTAGATAGTTCGGGGCCAGCGCAACCAAAAATTACGGGGATCGAGGGTACGGTCATATTATTACGGGAACCGGGCGTCAGCGGCCCGGTTTGACGATAAGACAGCCTATCTTCCGTTTCGAGAGCTCCTTGCAGAGCGTCCGGGCGGAAGCCTCATGGGCCAATGGTCCAACGCGCAATCGATAAAATACACCCTTCTTCGGGCCAAGGTCCACTTTTGTAACAGTTAGCCGTAAGTCACCAAGTAAATCGAGGTGCTTTCGGCGCATCCGGTCCCATTCGGATTGCGCGCTCTCTGGCGTGCGGGTGGCCGCGAATTGAATATGAAAACTTTCGCCCGTCGGCGGTGTCGGGGTGACATTCGGCGAGGCACCATTGGTTGGCGCGCCGTTTGTCGGCATAGCTTGCACCGGCGTTTTTTGAATGGCGGCGGGTGCCGGCTGGGCTGGCCGTTCCAAATTTTTCCTGAGGTTCAACGGCGCCCCGCGTGGCTGGACATTTGTCAGCGGCGGTGGCGGTGGCGGTTTGACCGAGATCACGTCCTTCACCGCAGGAACTCGCGCTGTCGGCAATGCGGGTGGCGGGGGAACCCGTTCAGCGGTGGACGCACCCAACGCAGCGGTGGGCTGCGTCGACGGTGCGATCGAACCCGGCGCCGGCTTCGGCAAAGGCTTCTCCGGTTGCGGAAGCAGCCGCTCCACGACGCTATCGCCAGACGAGGAGGAGGCGCCCGACTGCATGCGCTCGTAGACGAGTTTGTCTCTGTTGGGAACCTGCAGGCCGCCTGGGTTCTCCGGCCGAACCTTGACCGGACCGTCCGCGGCCCGAATGAGCGGTATGTCATCTCCATTTTCGCCAGCCAGACGCATCAGCATGTCGTCAAAGACAAACCACCCCCCACCCAGAAAAACGATAAACGCCAGCCCCCAGGCAACCCACTTCAACCCACGCCTACGTTTTGGGGGGTCGTTTTGGATGGCTTCGAACTCCAAGGCGTCGGAGGCGGTCACTTTCAAGTCAGATCTAGCGCGCGACATGGCGCGGTTCCAATCCCCAATCGGATGCTTCGCGAATCGGTCTATTATATCACTTAGAGTGGATTAAAAGACACTTCTGGGAGATAAAAAATTATGAAATCGATGCCTGTAGATCGAACAGACGACGGTGTTCGTCTAGGGCATAGCGGTCGGTCATTCCCCCCAGGAAATCAGCCACCAACTGCGCCGTTTGCTCATGTCCGGGCTGGCCGGCCAAAACCCGCCATTCAGTCGGCAAGCATTCCGGTTCCCCGACCAACAAATGGAACAATTCCTTGACGACCCGCCGGCCCTTCGATGTCATTCGATTGAGCTTGTAGTGACGGTACATGTTCTCAAACAGAAACTTCTTGATGCTCGCGTCGTTCTCCCGCATCTGATCCGAGAACCCGGCAATCGGACGGCCCAGAAGCCGAACGTCATTCGCCGTTTCGGCTTGCGACCGCTCAAGTCGGCGCGTGGTCTCTGAGATTAAATCTTTGGTCATGGCACCAATCAGTCGCCGCACCGCCTCATGAATGGTCCGGGAGAGGTCAAGGTCCGGAAAATTGCGCCCCACATCGGAAAAAATACGGCCAACCAACGGCACATCTGACAAATCCGCGACAGAGAACAACCCCGCACGGAGGCCATCGTCGATGTCATGGTTGTTATAGGCGATGTCATCAGCCATGGCCGCAACCTGAGCTTCCGGCCCTGCGTAGGTGCCGAGTTCCAGGTCCTGAACTTCGGCATATTCAGCGATCGCGCGCGGCAACGCTTCGCGTCCCCGACCCAGAAGCGGTCCGTTATGCTTTACTACGCCCTCCAGGGTTTCCCATGTGAGATTGAGGCCATTCCATCCGGCGTACCGTGCCTCCAGCTTAGTCACGACCCGCAGGGATTGTGCGTTGTGATCGAAACCGCCGAAGGGCTTCATCAATTCCTTGAGCGCGTCTTCCCCTGCATGTCCAAAGGGCGGATGTCCCAGGTCATGCGCCAACGCAAGCGCCTCTCCCAGGTCTTCGTTCATGCGTAGATATCGGCAAACGGATCGTGCGATCTGTGCCACCTCCAAGGAATGGGTCAATCGCGTGCGAAAGAAATCCCCTTCATGGTTGACGAAGACCTGCGTCTTATAGGCCAATCGACGGAATGCCGCAGCATGGATAATCCTGTCTCGGTCACGCTGAAAACAGCCACGCGTCGCACTTTCCGGTTCCTCGTAAAGGCGGCCGCGGCTTGCCGACTCACGGCTTGCACAAGATGCCAAATCTACTGGCGGTATCCACGCTTCTGACATACTCCGACACTACGCTCGCGCACACCCAACGACAAGCCCGAGGCTCGACGGCCAACGGCAAAGTAAACATTTGGGCCCGAATACGCCACCGTACGGAAATACTATTTAAAATAGAAAAGCCGAATATTAATTCTCTGTATTTATCTCCATTTAAAGTTCATTTTAAGTTCTGTCTCAAACCCATTGCCATTAAAGCCGGGTCAATTTTTCCTTCGGCGATAGTAAGGACCATATCGTTTTCCTCACTATCAGGGAACGTGTCTAGACCCAACACCTATATTTATTAATTGGATGAATTGACTTCCGCGCTTTTCGACATACATAAGTGGATGGTTGTGATACCATCACAGTCCACGTTGGAAAGGGTCGCATAATGCCTGATGGCACCATAGCCAATAATGAAGTCAGTCTGAGCACCAGCGCGGCGAAGCGCGTGGCTGAGATCCGACAAATGGAAGGGAACGACGACCTGATGCTTCGGTTGGCGGTTCTAGGCGGCGGCTGTTCCGGTTTTCAGTACAAGTTCGATCTGGACGCAAACACCAACGACGATGACCACGTGTTCGAAACCGATGGCACGAAATTGGTCGTCGATGACGTCTCCCTTAGTCTTTTGGGAGGGGCGGTCGTCGATTTCAAGACCGACCTTGGTGGTTCGTTTTTTCAGGTTGAGAACCCCAACGCTTCGGCCAATTGCGGTTGCGGCGCCTCCTTTTCCCTCTAGGCCCGTTCTCTTCGCACCCGGTATTTACAGGCTCGCTGCACCGCGAGATGATGTCGCTGTTGCACGGAGGGAGCCGCCATGAAAATCGCTACTTGGAATGTCAACTCAATCAAGGCTCGCCTGCCACGGGTTCTTGAATGGCTTGGTGAGTTCTCCCCAGACGTCCTGTTATTGCAGGAACTCAAATGCGTAGAAGAAGCCTTCCCCGCCATGGAGATTGGTGAAGTTGGCTACAATGTCGCCGTGTCCGGTCAAAAAACCTACAACGGTGTTGCCATCGTGTCGAAGCAGCCGATCCACGTCGAACGTACCGCGCTTCCCGGCGACAATACCGACGAACAGGCGCGTTACATCGAGGCCATGGTCGGCAACGTTCGCGTCGCCTCGATATATCTTCCCAACGGCAATCCCACACGGGACGAAAATGGCGGAAATCATGAAAAGTTCCGCTACAAACTGGCATGGATGGATCGGCTGTGTAACCATGTCCAGGATTTGCTCACGTTTGAGGACGCCATTGTTTTCGGCGGCGATTACAACATCGTGCCCACAGATGAAGATGTTTATGACCCCATAGCCTTCGCCGACGACGCGCTTTGTCGTTCGGAAAGCCGAAAGAAGTTCCGCGCCATCGTGCATCTGGGTCTCACGGACGCCTATCGGGCCTACAATACGGAGCCGCATCGCTACAGCTATTGGGACTACAAGGCCGGTGCCTGGCAAAAGGACAATGGCGTCCTCATCGACCATCTTCTACTCACACCGCAAGCGGCGGATAGGCTCGTGGCGTCGGGAATCGATAAAACGCCGCGTGGTCGCGAAAAGGCCTCGGACCATACCCCGGTGTGGTGCGAACTGGCCGACTAGGGGCTTTGTCATGGCGCGGATTGCATTTTTGGGTACGGGCGTGATGGGCGTTGGCATGGCTAGGCGACTGATGGCGGCTGGCCACAACCTGAGTGTCTTTAATCGCACCGTCGAAAAAACGCGTCCATTGGTCGAACAAGGTGCGTGCTTAGCGATGACGCCTCGAGATGCCGCCGAGGGTGCCGACGTTGTGTTCGCTATGGTTGGGGATGACGAGGCATCTGAACACGTCTGGATGGGGGCTTTGGACGGGGCTTTAGCCGCAGATTTGAAACCTGGAGCCATCGTCGTCGAATGCTCGACCTTGTCCCATGACTGGGTCATGAAGCTTTCCACAGTCGTTCAGACAGCGGGCCATACATATATTGATTGCCCTGTAACGGGCTATCCGCATATGGCTGCGAAAGGCGAGTTGACGTTGTTCGTGGGCGCCGAAGAAGCCGACTTGGAACGGGCGCGTCCGTTCCTAGGTCCCTTGTGCACTGAAATCATCCACTTCGGCCCCATCGGCAACGGAACCGCTTACAAGCTAATGGTCAATCTCATGGGCTCCGTCCAAATCGCCGGCGCGGCGGAAGGTTTGCTGATCGCCGAAAAAGCGGGCCTTAACTTGAATACCGTGGGTTATGCCTTATCCAAAGGTGCAGCGGCAAGCCCACAGGTGATCCTGAACAGTGAACGCATGATCGCCGGCGGCCATGAAGACAATGTCGTGTTTTCCGGGCGATGGCGTTTGAAAGACACATCATATGGCCTACGTTTGGCTGAAAAATTTGGCCATGAAGCGCAATTTGGTAAAGTCGCCGGCGGCATATATCGTATTCTGGTGGACAGTGGCCACGGCGATGAAAACGAAACGAAGGTCGTTGATGTTCTTCGAAAAGGCTCGTAACGCGGCCGTTGTGGTGGCCGTCTTGGCTTTCCTCCCCGTCGGGACGGCTGCATGGGGCCAAACGCCCGAGCAGACAGCAAAGCGTGATCTATCCAACTACGCGACAATTATCGTTGGCTATGATGTCGACGGTCGCTGCGGAATTCTCAACAAACGCCAACGTGCCGACTACCTGCAACACATGCAGGTCATCCGGCACGCCTTCGAGAAAAAGGGTCTCTCCCCCTTTCTTTTGGATCAAATGGAAGAAAAAGCGCAATCCGTTGGCCGACGGCAGTTCAGCGCCTGTAATCGGAAAACCGCCGAAATGGTCGAACGGATTGGCGTACTGACAGCATCACTTGGCACGCACATGGCGCATTGGTTGGTTAAGAACACGCCGCAGCCCAAAAAATAGTAAGCATCACCGAGTTGAGGGGCCGGGCTTCCCAATGTCGTTAAACAGCGCCGTTCGCGACGTTCAGAATTTCCAAAAGTTTGGCTTATGTACGGCTGCGCTGTGCGTAATTGATGACGACGTTTCCGACACAATCATCGCGAACAACCAGTCCTGCGACATCCAGCGGCATCATCGTCCCCCATGACAGAGCTTCTCCTTCCAGAGAATGCTAAATGATTGGGATATCGGTAAAAGCCGTATAGGCTGAAATCATCCCGTTTATGCCAACAGAACAAAGATGCAGATGCTATGAGTAACAACAACATCGTACTGATTGACCGACACCCGGGACGTTCGGCGCAAACCATCGGCATCGCCCGTGAATTGGACACGGACCCCGCACTCATTCACGAGCCCTCCGTCGGTGTTGTGGGGACGAAAGGCGACAGCCAATGTTATCTCGGTGTAACCACGAAGGTTAATGCGATCCACACGCAGTTGAAGAGCCGCATCGGTTTCGAAGACGGACAGCTCAAATTGCGGCTCATTCAGCCCGAGTATACGATTGCGACTTCCGACGGTATCCGAAATGGAACGTTGGAGATGCGCTATTCTCTCATTGGCCGCGAAGTGACCAACGACGCCCTTTGCGAACACTTGGCGGCGAGCGGACTTGCCGGCGTCATCGCTGTCGTCGCATGTGACAAGCCGCCAGTGGGTACATTAGCGGCCATCCTAGAGCACAACGAACCGGCGATCATCATGTCAGACGGCGCGATCCGCCCGGGCAAAAGCCCAAACAGCGACGAGCCACTGGATATCGTCAGCGCCTATCAGGTTGCCGGACACCCGGAGCCAGACCATCAGTTCGATATCGCCTTCCATGCCTGCCCGGGGATTGGCAGCTGCGGCGGCATGTTCACCTACAACACCATGCAGACATTCATCGGTGTCGTTGGCATGCAGCCCCTGCACATGGTCGCCGCCGCCTCCGACGACGAGCGCCGCACCGATACGTTCCCGGCCGAACTGGTCGGCTACTTGGAAGACATGATGGCCAAAGGCCTTAGGCCACGCGACATTGTGCAGCGCGATTCAATACGTAACGCGGTGATCGTCGCCATGGCGATCGGCGGCTCAACCAACGTCGTTCTGCATGCGCCAGAAATCGCCCGCGCCGCTGGGTACGTAGATTTCTGGAAAGAGATCATGACGCCAGAAGAATTCAACCACCTCTCTCAGCATGTCGTGCCCGTTATTACCGATGCCAGGCCCTACGGGCACTATTCTATGATAGACATCGACCAGATCGGCGGCGTCCCGGTGATCGTGAACGAACTTTTAGATGCCGGCCTTCTGAACGGGGAGATGATGACCTGTACGGGGGAAACCCTGGCCGAACAGGTGGCCCGCCTGGGAAGTCCTCGCGCCGACGGCACCGTCGTCTATTCCGTCGAAACACCGTACAAGCCGACCGGCGGGCTACGTATTCTCGGCGGCAACCTGTCACCGGATTTTTCTGCCATCCTGAAGCTTGCCGGCGTTGAAGGCGGCCTTGAGAACAATGTGTTCCAAGGAACGGCCCGCGTGTTCGAACGGGAAAGCAGCCTGCTCGAAGCTCTCGACACGAACCCGGATAGATTCCAGAACAATGATATCGTAATCGTCCGTTATGAAGGGCCGGGTGGCGCGCCGGGGATGCCGGAAATGCTTGATTCCACGTCACGTATTACCACGCTTTGCCGGGAACGTGAAATCGTGGTTGCTCTGATGACGGATGGCCGCTTCTCCGGTGGTTCGGTCGGATTGGTCATCGGCCATGTGGGCCCGGAAGCCGCATTGGGTGGCCCTATCGCCTTCATCGAAGACGGCGATGAAATTATTGCTGATCTCAATACAAACGAAGTGAACTGCACGGCGCTCAACGATCCAAAAATTCTTGCCGAACGCAAAGCAGCCTGGGAAAAGGCCGTCGCTGATAACGATGGGTCTCATCCAAATTGCGGGATTGCGGACACGCGTCTTTTGCAACGCGCCCGGCATTCGGCCGTTCCCGCGACCCGAGGCGGTGGCCTGCATCCCAACCGGGAGGTTTGGGTCCGCAATGCCCGTGACGTCTCTGTGTCAGGGTTTGTGCCGAAAAATCGGTTCAGACCGTAAGGCAACGTCACAACTTCAGTTGTTTGAACCTTGCGGCCAAGTCTGCTTACCGTCGTTTGGATATTCCTCAAGTACGAAGGCGAGTGGAATTCCAAACCTAGAACACAGATTAGACAAGTTGTAGCATTTCCATGCTGAGCGCGCTAACTGCGGACTTTGAGTACCAAGCTATGTACAGTTCACCGCGCAACTTGGTGGCATCGAGGTCAGGCACCGTCATAATCCCCCATCTATATTCCTGAAGACCGAGATAACATGATGAACTCCAAAGTGGCCGCGCTCGACATGGCATTCGTACGCGCCCAATATCCCGAAACATGCTGGGAATGGTCGTTTTTCGATAACGCCGGCGGCAGTTACGTCCCGAACCCCGTCATCGACCGCATCACCACTTACATGCGGGAAACACAGGTGCAGCCGGGGCCGCATTTTCCAGTCGCCGCTCAGGCCCAGGCTCACATGGACGACAGCCACGCCCGTATGGCCGCCATGATTGGCGCGGACAAAGGCGAAGTTCTGATTACGCCGTCCACGTCCTACAGCGTTTATATTCTCGCCAATGCGCTGCGCCCGGCGTGGTCGGATGGCGACGAAATCATCGTCGCAGTCCAAAACCATGAAGCCAATTCCGGCCCCTGGCGACGGCTTCAGGAGTTTGGCCTGAAAATCCTAGATTGGCCGGTCCATCCGGAGACCGGATCATTGGACCCGAGACTTCTCGATTCGCTTCTGACCGAGCGCACCCGCTTGGTCGCTTTCCCGCACGTTTCAAATATTCTAGGCGAGATCAATGATGTTACTGAGATCACACGGAAGGTCCATGATGCGGGCGCCTTGGTCTGCGTGGATGCGGTCGCCTTCGCGCCACACCGGGCCATCGACGTCAAGGCCTGGGACTTAGATTTCTATCTCTTCAGTTTCTACAAGATCTTCGGCCCCCATATGGGCTGCCTCTATGGCAAAAAGGACTTGCTGATCGATGCCGAAAATCAGGGTCACTATTTCTTCGACGATGACGATATCGCCCACAAACTCAATCCGGCCGGCCCACAACACGAGATGATTGCAAGCCTTGCGGGCATCACCGATTATCTAGATGTTTTAGCCGAGCATCATCTGAGCAATCTACCATATGACCCGCGCGCTCGCGCCGCTGCTGTGTTTGACATGATTGCGCAACATGAAGCCACGTTGGCGCACAAAATCGTCGAATTTCTGAATACGAAACGCAACGTCCGCTTGATCGGTCCAACGACTGGAGCCGCTGACCAGCGCGTCGCCACCTTTTCCTTCACAGTGGATAAACAAAAATCTGCGGAGATACCGCCCTTGGCCGCTGCTGAATGGGTGGGGCTGTCGAACGGTCATTTTTACGCAAAGCGATTTTTGGAAGCCGTTGGCATCTCCGACGCCGATGACGGTGTAGTTCGAGCCTCGCTCGCGCATTACACCAGCGAGGACGATGTGGAAAAGTTGATCTCGGTTCTCGACCGGGTTCTTTAACGCGACATAAGAAGTCGACGCTTCCGGAGAGCCTCTTCTATGGCTTCCTCTTCCTTGACCAGCTCCATTTCTAACCGCTTGATACGCTTGTTCAGGTTTTCGACACGCTTCAGCCGCTTAGCGCGTTCCTTCACGTTGCGACGGTTATTCCATTTGCGGAAGCGCCAATGGCCTATGACGAAAAACAGCACAGCACCCGCGCCGGCGCAGATAATTCCAGCCGCCAGATGCCCCACGTGGTGGAAGCTGACTGCCGTGCCCCAGAACCCGATGGTGATCATCGCTGCCGCGGCTACAAACAAAACGCGACGACTGTTGATCTCGTCCTGATCCTGAGAATTCTCCGCCTCGGCAATGGCGATGGCAATCTCCGTGCGCGCCATAGCCTGCCATTTCTTGAAGGACATGCCCGCGTCAATGGCTCGACCTTCACGGATGAACTGCTCAAGGCGCATGATCACGCACTGCGCGCGTTCCTCCGGCGTCGCATGCTCGTGGAGTTTCGGAACCCGAAAGTCGTCGTTGCTAGGATTTGTCATCTCGGCAGTATATACGAAACCAAGTTAAAGACGCGTTAGCGACGCTTAGGCAACACCGACAAGCCGTTCGCGGGCTTCAGTCAATTTCGCCAGGGCCACCTGCGTGTCCGCTAGTTTCTCGCGCTCGGCTTCGACCACGGCCTCTGGGGCGTTGGCGACGAATTTCTCATTAGCCAACTTCTTCTCGAAGCGTTCTATCTCGCTTTGCTGCTTCGCCAATTCCTTGTCGAGACGCGCCTGTTCGGCGGCCACATCGATGAAATTGGCGACACTGACAAAGACCGTAGCTTCATCCAACACGAACTGGATCGCGCCTTTGGCGACCAAATCCACATCCGCTGCCGCGATGTCGTCGATACGTTGGATGCGTGCCAAACGCATCAGCAAGACCGCATGGCGAGCCATCGCTCTGGACGCCATATCGCCGACGCCGGCAATGCCAATTGGAACTTCCGCTTTGGGAGGCACATTCATTTCAGCACGCACACTACGGATTTCAGAAATCAAACGCACCAGCCAATCCATCTCCGCATTCGCATCTGCATTGATCAGGCCGTCATCCAGGTTCGGCCATGGCGCACGGATCAGAGGCATCGGCCGATCAGCGGAAATGCTCTCCCAAAGCTCTTCGGTAATAAACGGCATGATCGGATGTAACAGATGCAAGATCTGATCCAATACCCATGCCGCCGTGGCTTGCGTCTCCGTCTGAGCGTCCGCATCGCCATGTTCCTGAAGGATCGGTTTGATAAACTCGAGGTACCAGTCGCAGAACGTACCCCAGACAAACGCGTAGGCGCCCTGGGCTGCCTCGTTGAACCGGTAGGCGTCGATGGCCGTTGACATGGCGCGTTCAGCCTCCACGACCTTGCCGACGATCCACTTGTTCACCGTCTCATTGACAGATGACGGATCGAAATCGGCGACGGGGCGACAAACGTTCATTTCACAGAACCGTGCGGCGTTCCAGATCTTGGTGCAGAAGTTCCGGTACCCTTCGACCCGCTGCTCCGAGAGGCGGACGTCCCGACCCTGGGCGGCGAAGGCGGTCAGAGTAAATCGCAGAGCGTCGGCGCCAAATTTGTCAATGAGTTCAAGTGGATCGATGACATTCCCCTTGGACTTTGACATTTTCTGGCCCTGTTCATCGCGAACCAGAGCGTGGATGTAGACCGTATGGAACGGTACCTCATCCATAAAATGTATACCCATCATCATCATCCGAGCGACCCAGAAGAAGATGATGTCAAACCCAGTAATCAAGACATCGGTCTGATAATACCGAGCCACCTCAGGCGTTTCGTCCGGCCATCCGAGCGTCGAGAATGGCCAGAGCGCTGACGAGAACCAGGTATCCAGGACATCCGGATCCTGGGTCAAGACGACCTCATCACCACAGGCTATACGAGCCGCGGCGTAGGCTTCTTCTTCGGTCATTTCCACAAAAATTTCGCCAGACGGCGCAAACCACGCGGGAATTTGATGACCCCACCAGATCTGGCGCGAAATGCACCAGGGCTGAATGTTGCGCATCCATTCGT